>NZ_BAAFHL010000004.1:0-109704 GCF_042849955.1 Chryseobacterium barbadense | reverse complement strand
ATAAAATCCAGTTTAGAACATTTCCAAAGGTATCAAAAAACCCGAAAGACCATTTGAAAACTTTACTTAAGAATAACCAGAAAGACGTCATTATTTTCCTTTTTTAAATTAACTTTGCACAAATTTATAAAAAATGTTTAAATTACTTTCAAAAGAAAGCAATATTTTTTCAATTCCTGTTTATATTGGTTTTCTTCTTTTAGTAGTTATAATATTTAACATACTGAATTTCAATACCTATGAAGCCATTATTGCCGGAATTACCTTTCTGGGAATTGCTTTGGCTTATTTTTGTTTTCACACCATAGCGCTTAATTATCAGACTCACCTGCCTTTGTTCTTATATACTGTTTTTGTATTTGGACTTTATCCCGGACATCTGGATATAGGTATCGCTGTGGCACTTCTCACCAATTCTTTTCTTTTGTTGATGTTAACAAGCACCAATGAAGACATTCGTAAGAAATCGTATGTATTGGTAGGTTCCATCGTAGCATTGAATTTTATTTTTCTTCCCACGACCTGGCCTATGGCCCTTTTTGTGATTATTCACGTAATTGCTACTTCAGAAAAAATCGCATTGAACCTTTTCAGATTCTTTTTAGGAATTATTCTCATCGCACTCAGCTATTTTTCTGTAATGTTCTTCCTAGGATTTACTTCTTGGAATTCTGACTACTTCCCGTTTGGGAAAATGGGCTTCGTTATGGATTACCGCAATATTTTTCCTTTAATCCCGATCGCTCTGATGTTGATTTATGCTGTTTATGACCATTTCAGAAATTACAATAAAAAAAGTCCGATAAGCCGATATAAATATACCTTTTTGCTTGTTTTTTCATTAGCTCAGCTGGTGATTATTATTCTTTACATGAATAAAAGTTATGAATATTTGCTGCTGTTGGCTTTTCCTTCAAGCATCATACTGAGCAGAATGCTGAGGTTTTTACCCAGATACTGGATGCAGGAAGTAAGCTTATGGCTGATTATTATTAGTTTAGTTACCTTTAAAGCAGGTACTTATTTTCAATTATTTTAAGATTATGATTCAGATAGATGATAAATTGATCTCTGAGGATATTTTTTCCGAAGAGTTTGTATGTAACCTTACAAAATGTAAGGGAGCGTGTTGTGTGGAAGGAGACGTAGGGGCCCCGCTGGATAAAGAGGAGCTTGAAATTTTAGATAATATTTTTGATAAAATAAAGCCCTATCTTACTCAGGAAGGCATTAAAGCTTTGGAAGAGCAGGGAACATGGACTACTGATCCTTCTGATGGAATGTATGTAACTCCTATGGTAGAAGACCGTGAATGCGCGTATGTAACTTTCGATGAAAAAGGAATTACCAAATGTGGTATTGAAAAGGCCTATGAAGATGGTGCGGTCGATTGGCAAAAACCAATTTCCTGCCACCTCTACCCGATCCGTGTTACAGAGTATTCTTCATTTACAGCTTTAAATTATCATGAATGGAATGTGTGCAGTGATGCTTGTACCTTAGGTAAAGAATTGCAGGTTCCGGTTTATAAATTCCTGAAAACCCCATTGATAAGAAAATACGGAGAAGAGTTTTATACTGTATTGAGCGAAGCCGCCGGGGAATGGAAAAAAGAATATGGCTCCTAAAAAGATAAAACCGAGGATTTCCCCGGTTTTTTTATTTTCAAAGTGGATAATGGATCGCCCTGTTCAGTTCAATAGGATTATTGTAGCGGATAATTGCATTCCTTAACCGTTCATTAATCTCACGGCTGTTCGACTGTTTAACCACCGTACCGTCATTGAGATAAAAATCATCACTTGACTTTAAACCACCATTCATATTCCTCAAAAAGCTGACAGGGGATTCAAAATATGTGAGTTTCGTGGATTGATATTTCTCCCAATTCACCGCCACACTCATCTCTCTGCTCATTTGTATAAACTGATTATGATAAGGCTCATTCATTTTCTGTGATTTTACGAGCTCAAATCTGTAATTATTTTTATCATCATACAGTTCAACAATCAACCCAGGAAGACCATGAAACTTATATGGTCCTTCCTGAAAAAGAATATCTGTCGTAAACCAGGCAATCCAGTTTCTGCCTCCCCAGTTTGTTGTCGCTTTCTGAAGATGAATCCCTTTTATAACCTTCTTTTCCTCACTTAAACTCCATTTCTGGGAATCTTTGGTCTGAAGTTTCAGAACCGTGCTTTCCATAATATCGTATTCCTCAAAATTATCAGTCCCTGTCGTATGAACTATGATGTTGGAAGTATTCAGTTTTCCTCCTTTCGGAAAAGGGAGGCGATTATTAATCAGGGAGTCTGCAATGAAAAAGTCTCTTGTGTAATATTGAGTTTCCTTAGCCCCAATATCCAGATGATAATTTTCTTTAGTAGTATTATTCTGGGTAGAATCTTTTTTATACGCTACGTCATAAATAAACCTGTGGATCTGAGATTCTGCATTAGTGGCAAAGAAACAGAACAGAGCAAAAAGTATAATTTTCATACTATTATTTTTGATTAAGGAATTCCTGTTCATCTGCCGAAAGAAGCAGTGTTATGTCTTTAGTTTCTTTTACCGGAACATTTTCCCATATGTCTTTGTTGAAATCCACTTTAGACTCAAGTCCTTTTTTATCTGATCTGGCAAATGTATTATACACCAATTCTCTATAGAATTTTTTTACATGTTTCTTACCATTATAATAAATAATAAAATTATCACCTTCTATTCTGTTCAGAGCAGGTATATATCCTTCATCTTTTTTGTAAAAATCGAACATAAGTGTTGCATCACCTAACTTAAATTCATACTCCCGTCCGTCTGTCGTTTTTCTTTTCATAAGTGGAAAATCAGTTTGAAGATAAGTTATCTCAAAATAAGTAATTACTTTATCAGCTTTATTGTATTTAAATGTCCCTTTCATCTTTGATGCGTTGTTGGTATTGATTTTAAAACTGATAACTTGTTCGTTTTTATTTTCAAAAACCAGCAGTCCGGAATATTTGGAATCTTTAACTTTCATATTAGCTAGAATCCTGTTAAGCTCAAAATTGAAAAAAAAGTTTCCTATATATTCATGAGAAAATTCATTGGAACGTCCTGTAAAAATACTGTCAGACTCTAGTGTTTTCAGATATTTTACATTATTAAGCTGCATCTGGATGATGTTGTCATACTTCTTATGATATCCGTCTTTAAAATTATATTGATTTGATTTACTCCAAAGCTTAGCTTCTGCAATCGTAAGGAAATGGAGCTTATTATTATCAATTTTTTTTTCTTTATATACCACATCATATAATGATGGCTGATTAAAATACCTCTTATCGTAGTTTTTGTCTATGTCTTCAAAAATCTTTCTGATGTCTACGCTCATCATGCTTACTTCCTCAATTTCTTTATAGACAGGAGCAAGTTTTATTAAAGATGTAAAGCTGTTTAACTTTTGAGTTTGAAAGCCTGAAGCCGAAACTTCAAAGTTGGCTTTGCCATGTTCTACCGGTGCAATTCCATCATCATTTGTATAGAGAATTTGATCGGATAAGACAATTCTGGCTCCTGAGATTGGGTCCCCATTTTCTGCATCAACAACTTTTATCTGTTGGGCTTGGAGAATGCCACTAAAAAAAAGGAGAAAGAAGTAGTAAATTTTCATAGTTTAATTTTATCGCAAATATATACTGAGAACATATACAATTCAATATGCTTTGAATTATTTAATACTATTTAAATGTTTTTAACTTTTCAAGATAAATTTTAGTAAAGTCCAATAAAAACTGGGAAATTTTAACAATTGGAAGAAAAAAAACCGCAGACTTCTCTGCGGTTTTTTTTAAGTTCAAACTTTTTACTAATTCGTAGCTCCTGCTTTAATAACGGCGGGTTTTGCTTCTTCTTTTTTAGCATTTTCCCATCCGTCTTCCGGCATTAAAGTCGCTACAATTCTTCCTTTTGTAAGGTATTTTTTAGCCACATCCTGAAGATCTTTCACGGTAAGTGCTTTTACCTTTTCCTCGTAGTTCAGGATTTCATACTTATCACTTCCATCCAATTGATTTTTAGCAATGGCATTCATCCAGTACATATTATCTTTCAGGCTTGTTTTGTGATCGTTATATTCTCCTTCCTTATATTTATCAAGATCTTTTTGTTCAGGGCCATTGGCAATTAACTTCTGAAGCTCAGCGATGGCACTTTTCGTTAGCTTTTCAGCATTTTCCGGTCCGCAAGGGAAGTTGATGCTGAAGCTGTATCCGCTGTAAGGTACTTTAGACATTCCTCCTCTTGCTCCACCGCCGTAAATTCCGCTTTCATCTTCTCTCAGTTTCTCGATTACTTTGATGGTTGCCACTTCTCCCAAAGCTTCCAGAGCTAATGCTTCTTTTTCATTATAAGGCGCTTCTCCGGTGTAAGAGATCGTTACCATACTTTTAGGATCTTTTCCTTTCTTGTAAATTTTAGTATAATCTCCCATAATCTGTCTGTAACCCGTATCTTTAAACGTAGAGGTTTTTCCGGTTGACGGAAGGCTTGCGATATATTGAAGAACCTCATTCTTGAATTTGGCTTCGTCAATATTTCCTACAAAATAAAAGTGGAAGTTTCCTGCGTTGGCAAATTTCTCTTTATAGATGTCATACGCTTTCTTATAATCGGTATTTGCCCACTCTTTTTCTAAAGGTACAATCCCAATGAATCTAGGATTCTTTTGGTTCATGAATTTAGCATGTTCGCTTGAAAAATAGAACTGTGGATTCGACAGCAGGTTATTCGTCATGGCAGACTGCTTCGTTTTATAAGCATTGAATGCTTCAGGGCTGTAATTTAACCCTGTGAAGTATGCGTTTACAAGTTCCAATGCCGTTCCCAAGTCTTTTTGAGTGGTTCTTCCGGAAATCCCCTCAGTCAATCCACCGATAAATGGGTTCACGCTTACCTGTTTTCCGGCAAGATAATTGGTCAGGTCAGATTTTGAGAAACCGTTCACTCCTGCTTCTGTCAACGCGGGGAAAGCAAATTGGGTTTTGTTAAAATCTGCATCAGGAATGATGGAATTTCCGCCTAAGCTTCTTGCAGTAAAGACAATTTCATCATCCTTATAATCCGTTTTCTTGAAAGTAACTTTCGCTCCGTTACTCAACGTCCAGGTGGTCGTTCCCAGTTTAGCATCTGTTTCTGTTTTGGCAATTTTACCTTCAGATTTGAAAGGCTTCACTAAGTTTTTAATGGTTGCTTTTTCTTCATAAGGCTTAAGGTCAGCCATTTTCACGCCCTCAAACGTATTTAAAACCATTGCTTCCGTAGGCATGGTTACATTATCTTTTTTAGGACCTGTAATGATTACTACTCTGCTGTCATCTTTTACAAATTTCTTAATGATTTCATTGGTCTGAGCTAACGTTACGGTAGGCAGGAATTTTTTTGCATCTTCATATTCCCAAGCAATTCCAGGCATCGGCTCATGCTCTAAGAAGTTTCTCACATACTCATCCACCAGCATCCCACTTTCCGTTTTGTCGCGGTTGTTGTATGACCTTTCATAATTAGATAAAATCTGAGCTTTTGCCCTGTCTAATTCCGTTTGGGTAAATCCGAATTTCTTAGCTCGTTCTGTTTCTTCCAAAAGAACTTTCAAAGCATTAAGCTGATCTCCTTCTTTAGTCATCGCAAACCCCTGGAAGGCTTCTTTACTTCTAGCATACGTTCCGCCATGGTAAACAGATCCGAATGTGAAAGGAGGATTATTAGAGTTGATCAATTCTCTTAATCTGTTATTCAACATGGTTGTAGCAAGACTTTTAACAAGGCTCTCATTATACTGTTCAATAGTGACATCCGGCTGATAGGCCTCAGAATCTTTCATAATGAACTGCACCATAGAATTGGTAGCATCAGGATCTGTTTCAATCGCTACCAGTGTTTCTTTGTGGTTTGGCAGATCAAAAGATTTTCTTTCCCTTGGCTTTGCCGGGTTTTTATATTTGCTGAAGTTATCTTTGATTTTCTTTTCAACTTCATCCACATTAATATCCCCTACTACCACAATAGCCATCAGATCCGGCCTGTACCAGTCCTGATGGAATTTTCTGATAACGTCCGGCTTGAAGTTCTGAAGGACCTCTTTGGTTCCAATAGGCAATCTGTTTGCATATTGTGAGTTATAAAGCATTTTAGGCAAATATTTATCCATCATTCTTTTATCCGCCCCTAATCCTAATCTTAATTCTTCCAGAACGACACCTCTTTCTTTATTGATCTGCTCATCAGAAAGTGTAGCATTAAATGCCCAGTCTTCCATCACCTTCAGACCTGCATCCAGATTTCCCGGTTTATCTAAAGGAACAGGAAGCATGTATACGGTTTCATCAAAGCTTGTATAGGCGTTAAGGTGTTGCCCGAATTTCACCCCGATCGACTGTAAAAAATCTACCAGTTTATTATCCGGGAAATTCTTGGTTCCGTTGAAGTTCATATGTTCCATAAAGTGAGCCAAACCTCTCTGGTTTTCATCTTCAAGGATGGATCCGGCATTAATAGCCAGTCTAAAGTCTACTTTTTTTTCAGGTAATGAGTTTTTTTTGATGTAGTACTTCATTCCGTTGGAAAGTGTACCCGTTCTTACAGAAGGATCCATTGGGATATTCTGTGCGAAAGCATTTGCTGATACTAAGAAGATCACTGCAAATGAGGATAGAATTTTTCTCATGTAATTTGATTTTATTTCCGGAACTAAAAATATCAATTATTCACCAAGCGTAGAAATGAAATCATTCACATTTTAGTTAAAATTGAGTTAAATTTATCACCAAACAAAAAACCGGGGCAATTGCCCCGGTTCTTTATCATTTAAAAAGATTTACATTATTTAAAATCAGCATCCGTAACTCCTGAATTCATCACTACTTTGCTCGTTTTGATCACTAGTTTCTGCCCGCTTCCCTCCGCTTCAATTTCAGATGGAAATTTGATTCCGTCTACCGTCATATAACTTTTAACGATGGCTGTTCCTTCTGGTGAATCAGACTTATACAATAACCCTGTAGAAGCATCAAAATAAAACTTTCCTTTATCCGATGATAATACATTATAATCTTTCCCGTCTACTTTTTCCACCGTTACTGTTTTAAAATTCGCTGCATCGTACCCTAGAGCGTCAATTACCTGGCTTTTTTTCAAATCAGCAATTTTATCGGCAGGAATATCCATTTTCTGTCCCATCTGGTCAAAATATCCTTTCTCACCGTCAAAAACCTGAACCATCTTTTGTCCCATAACAGATTGTTCGGATTTGAATTTATTTCCCATTTTTTTAGTGGTCATGGCAACCTGCATTCCCTGTACTTCTACTGTGTTATCAATAACAGTAGATTTCACAGCCTGTAATTTATCTTTTCCTCCTAAAGCTTTAAGATAATTATCAATCACCTCTTTAGGCGTTAGTTTCGATTGTGTAGCTTCCGTCTTTACTGAAGCTGCTGTTGTTTTCTGCGCAGCTACTGAACCAGTCAACAATACGACACAGAAAAATGGAAGGATGAACTTTTTCATATATTTAGTTTAGTTCGTAAATATAGGAATATTGGCCGATATATAATCCAGGAATATAATAATAAAAAAACCGCCAGTAAACTGGCGGTTTTCCTCAATATCCGATAAGAGAATATTGTTATTTTTTAAGCTCTTCTAAAAATTCGTCGTGAGAAATTTTAGTTTCTTTTTTGCTTGCTTTTTCAAGAATTACATCTTTCAATTTAGTCATCGCAACTTCTGAAGAGATTTGTCTTACCTGCTCCTGGTCTTTCAACATTTCAACCGCATATTTCTGGATTTCCTCATCCCCTAAGTGGTGGATTCCATAGATTGCCAATTGGTTTCTTACCAACTGCTCAGCTTGACCTAAAACATCAGCATAGTCTAAACTGATTTCGTTATCCGTCATTAATTTACCTTCAATGATCTGATATTTCAATTGGTTTTTCTCTGCTTCAAGGATTTCTTTAGCCTGCTCTTCAGACTGGATATTCTGGTTAGAGAATAGTAACCACTTCACCAGGAAAGATTCCGGAAGTTTTACTTCTTCTTTTTCAGAAACCTGCTCCAATACTTTATTCACAAAGTGAACATCAGCATTTTGCTGGAAATATTCATCTAATTCTGACTTTACTTTTTCTTTAAGCTCTTCTTCAGACTTGATATTTCCTTCTCCATATACTTTATCGAAAAGCTCCTGGTTAAGTTCAGCAAGGTTTAAAGAATAGAAATCTTTTACTTTCACCTCAACTTCAGCATGGTGTAAGTGCTCCACCTCTTCTTTGCTGAATCCTAATTCTTTAGCTAAATTTTCATCACCGGCAAGAGTTTCTTTAGATACTCTTACAGTTCCGTCCATTTTCAAAGATTTCACCAATTTGAAAGCATCTTTGTTTTCAGCTGTGATGGTAACGTTCTTTGGATGGTGGTGGTGCTCTCCTTCAGCATCTTCTTCCACTACCTGAGAAACTTCTAGGGCAATGTAAGAATCTTTAGTGATTTTATCCTGAGGAACCTGCTCAGCAAAACGCTTCTGCATGTTTTCGATGCTTTTGCTGATCTCTTTTTCAGAAGCTTCCACCTTATAGTGCGGTCCTTCATATTTAGCTAAATCTATAGTAAATTCAGGCTCGTATCCTACTTCAAAAGCAACTGACAATTGATCAGCATTGTAATCGAATTCGTTTACTGGCTGAGGAACAGGCTGACCAACTAATCTTAATTTATTCTCATTTACGTAGTTGTTCAAAGCATCAGAGACCTGCTTATTGATTTCTTCGAACGCAATACCTGCTTCATATTGTTTTCTAACCATACTTAAAGGCACTTTCCCTTTTCTGAAACCAGGAACTTGCGCATTTTTAGCATAATTAATCAATTGCTTCTCTACTTTGTCTTTGTAGTCAGATTTTTCCAATGTCACTGTAAGCAATGCACTTACATCATCATGGTTTTGTGCGGTAACCTTCATTATTGATTAAAATTTTAGGTTGCAAAAATATGAAATTTTTATGAAAATCACTCATTTAAAGTTAACTTAAAAGCTAAATAATGTTAAATAAAAAACCACCGGAAATTCCGGTGGTTTTTTTCTGAAAATTCGGAAATAACAGTACATTTCCTTTAGATATATATTATTGTACATCAATTAATGCGTCTACATCACTTTCTCCTCCGGTTACAGTACCCAACTGATTGGTAGCTGACGGAGAATTATCATTTACAGAAGTAGGAGCATGGATGAGTTTAATATTCACTTTGGCAGCGGCCGGTGCAGAGGTAACGCTCCATTCGGTTTTAAGACCTACTTTTTTCCCATCAGTTCTTACCAAATCATCAGCAGTTCTTATAACATTAACATTAACTCCTGCAAAATTGTAGGTAATGAAATGTTCATCCTTCTCTTCTGCAATTTCATCATTGGCACTGTGATAGTGATCATCATGCTTTACCTGGAAATCTAAACTTACCACATAGGTCTTTCCGTTCGCCAAAAGGATTTTTTTATCTGCCACTCCACCTATATAATTGATGATCTGCTCATCAGCCGGATTATTTTTATCCGAAACTTTCACTACGAGCTTTTCAATTTCTTCATGCTCATGGATATCTTCAGGAATATCATTATCATCATTTCTACAAGAGAATAATAAAATTGCTGCAAAAAGAACCAGTGTTATGTTGAATATTTTTTTCATGTTAAATTAAATTTGAATAATTAATAATTAAAAATTGTATTTAAGAGTAATGATAAAGTTTCTACCGGACTCCGGCATATAATATCTCAGTCTGTTAAGATATTCACGATACTCTGTATTAAAAATGTTATTGACTCTGAAATTCAGATTCAGTTTTTTGAAAAGGTCTGCTCCTATAGAAGCATTGAAAATAGAATAAGCGGCAGGAGTAGAACTGAAATCTATTTCTCTTGTCACCATTTCCCCATCCTGTATAAAATCTATATTCTGGTTTCGTACCGGGAATCGGTTTTGCTTGAATACATTCATATTTTCAAAGCTGATATAAAAGTTTTTAGGCTTATCAAGCTTTATTTCCAATGTATTCCTCAAATTGGCAGGCATCATTAGAATCAAAGGCTCATCATGAGTAAGATCATCACCTCTCAGTATACTGAAACCTGTATTCCATTTTATATTGTCCAGAATTTTAAGCTCCGCATCTGCATCAATTCCAAAAATCCTGGCCTTGATCTGCTGGTAATTCCAAACAGGGAAAACACCTCTGTTGGTAGATTGTATACCTACAGGAACCTGGTTGATAAAGCTATTGGAAAACATGATATACGGATTTGCTTCTATATGTAGTCCTTTCAGGATATTGAAGTGAGCGGACAAGGAAAGATTAGCATTATAAACCTCTTCTTTTTTGATCGTTAGGTCTCCTTTTTCCATTACTGCCGCTGAGTGGTGAAGACCATCTGCAAAAAGCTCTGCAGGATTAGGACTTCTGTCTGATCTCGACAGGTTCAATTTAAGCTCGAGGTTACTGACCGGCTTATAATTCAAACCGATATTTGCTGAAAAATTATGATAATCCAAAATAGGACGGGTTAGAACCCTGCTGTCATTTTTTTGGATGAAGAATTCGGGGAAAATTGTTGCATATTTATCATTCCACTCATCTTCGTCATAATATTTATAAGCATCATATCTGCTGAAATCATACCTGATTCCTGCTTCTGCATTCAGCTTTGAATTAAAATGATATTTGAATACGGAGAATGCTCCCGCATCGTATCGGTAATAATCCGGAATGAGACGTCTTGCTTTGGTGTCCGGATTAGGATAGTTATCCTGAAACGCTCCGGAAATACCACTTTCCAAACTCCAGTTTCCTCTTTCAATAAAATGGGTCAGACTTGCAGAGTGGGTAATCAGTCTTAAATCCATAGATGGCAGATCATTTAATTCGCCTCTCCTGATGTCAAACTCTTTACGACGGTTCAACTGAAAGCTGTATTGAAATGTTAATTTTCCAAAATCAGCAAAGCGTTTATACATGGAAACTTTAGCAATATGATGACTTACTTCCTGTTTAGGATTAGTAATATCATAGCTAAAGTCGTCCAGAAAGTAGGCTTGCCCGAAAGTCAGTGCATTATAGTAATCTAATGTACTTCCAAGATGCGCACCTTTATAAATTCCAAATTCCTGGTTGATTCCACTGTAAGAAACATCAAACCCCTGCATAAAGCTATGTTTTCCAAAAGAGAAATTAAAAGAATTTACTTCTGCTCCTGTATTTTGAAGGGTATGGTGAGGTATATACAGGTCTCCCAATTTCTTATAGCTTCCGCCTGTTCTTACAAACCATTGATTTTCCCAGGCTTTAGTAATATGGGCAGAAATTTCACCTCCCCTTCCGTTGGAAATTCCTGAAAGTTTCAGATTTCCCATTAATGTATCTCTTTTGGGCAATACTGAGGGTTCTAAAACCACAACTCCTCCTACTCCTTCATTACCATATTTTAAAGCCGAAGCTCCTTTAACGACATCTATATGTTCAAAATCATTAACATCCACATTCGGGGCATGTTCTACGCCCCATTCCTGTTCCGCCATTTTCACCCCGTTGTTCAGTATAGAAACACGACTTCCATACAAACCATGAATGACGGGTTTTGTAATATTATTACCTGTTTTTAATGCGGTAACACCAGATATCCTGGATAAAAGATTACCCAGATTTTCTGTAGAATTCCTCTCTATTTCAGATTTATCGAGTGTTTTAACAATTATGGAACCATTGCTTTTATGGCTTCCGTGTATGGTAACGGCTTGAATCTCTTCGCTATGATGTTCCAGAGTAACCGTTAAATGAAGATCCTGCTGAACTTCTATATTTTCAGTATAATCATTGCAGGCAGGATGCTTTGCCGTAAGTGTATAGGTTCCGGCCGGGATTTTATCAAATGAAAATTTCCCTTTTTTATCTGTCTTCGTGGCAAATTCACCGATTTTCACCTCAGCATTTTCCAGCCAGGTTTTATCATGAAAGTCTTGGACAGTTCCCTGAACAGCATACGTTTTCTGTGCATTCGTTAATGCCAATCCAAAAAAGATCAGCAATAAGCTATATATCAATTTCATTATAATAAATAGATAGATTGTGTACTTAAAAAGTACTTTTAAAAACCAAAAAAATGTTTGAATTGGATTTTTCGTACAAAGTAATCTGTACCATGTAGCTATGTAAATATTTACGTTCTGTTAATATTCTCATATACTTACAATGGTTTTAATGACTATAATTTCGCCATTAAAGAATCATTAAGCTGACAAGATCATTAAAAAATCCAATAAGATATCTATGAATTATGAAATTGCGGGTGGTCCCCTAAGCTGAAAGGTAAATTTGGTTTGAGACCATATTTTTTCCTGAATGGCAATGGTCTGCTTTACTTCATGAGTATAAACTTCAAAAGCAAAGCTGAATTCCTCCGGAACCAGTGTATGACCGCTTGTTAAGAAATGACAAGCCAAACAGTCACTGGCTTTTTCTTTAAAAATATTTTTTGAAACTGTATTCTCAGTTTTTTTGAAGTTTCCGCCTTTGAAATAATCAAAGGAATCGTGATGGTGTAAGCTTTGGGAAAACAGCGCAATAAAGTATATTCCAAACAAAAGTCTGGAAATAAAAGTCTTCATTTGTCTGCTTTCTTTACAAATCATTGCATCAAAAGTATGAAAATATTTTAAATTAGAAATTAAAGCTATCTAAATTAACATGAGTTAGGGATAAGAGTTTTACGACAGTCTAGCGTCACTTCGAGTAGGTTTTTGAAAAAAATCATATCGAGAAGTTAAGCCTGATCAAAGTTCTCGATACATTTTTCTTCATTTCATTACGAAAAACACTCGAACTGACGGAAATTCTCTAATCTAAAATTACATTCCAAAAATATTAATCCAATTGGGTTCCTAAATATTCCCATTCCTGCAAAGCCACATCTAAATCTTCTTTTGCTTTATTATATTTCTCCAATGTTTCATCGGAAGGATTTTCTTTCGTGAAAGAAGCTTCCATTTCTTCAATCAGAGTTTCAAGCTCAGAAATTTTTTCTTCTACTTTTTTTATTTTATTCTGGATATTTTTCTGTTCTTTGCTTACAATAGTTGAGGATTGATTATTATTAGGAGCTGGTTTTTCTTCAACCTTTGCCTTCACCTCAACTTTCTCTTCTTCTCCGTGGAGTTTTGCTTTTTCCGCAGAAATTTCCCTGATGGTTTCTTTTTGTCTGTATTCCAGATATTCATCAATATTTCCAAGGAATTCTTTCATTTTTCCGTCACGGAATTCGAAGATTTTATCACAAAGCCCCTGTAGGAATTCCCTGTCGTGCGAAATCACGATCAGAGTTCCTTCAAATTTCTGTAAAGCAAGCTTGATGATCTCTTTGGACTGAATATCCAGGTGGTTCGTAGGTTCGTCCATGATCAATGTATTGAAAGGACGTAATAATAACTTACAAAGTGCCAGACGGTTTCTTTCTCCCCCCGAAAGTACTTTTGTTTTCTTACTTACCGCTTCTCCCTGGAAAAGGAATGATCCTAATAGATCTCTTACTCTCGGTCTGGTTTCTTCGGTAGCGGCATCTTCAGCTTCTTCTAAAACCGTTTTATTGGGCGTTAAAACTTCTTCCTGATTCTGAGCAAAATATCCGATGTTCACATTATGTCCTAAATTCCATGTTCCGGAGTAGTCTTTAATATCTCCGGCAAGAATTTTAGCCAACGTGGTTTTCCCTTGTCCATTTTGTCCTAACAATGCAATTCTGTCTCCTCTCTGAACGAAGAAATCCACCTTATCAAAAACCTTTTTATTTCCGTAAGATTTCCCCAGGTTTTCGGCTTCAAAGATCACTTTCCCCGGTACAACAGACTGTACGAAACGGATGTTGAATTTGGAAACGTCTTCATTATCCACCTCAATACGTTCAATTTTATCCAGTTTTTTAATAAGCGACTGCGCAAAAGATGCTTTGGTAGCACTTGCTCGGAACTTATTAATGTTATCCTCCATCTGCTTGATCTCCGCATCCTGATTCTTTTTAGCCTGAATCAGCTTTTCACGGCGTTCTTCACGCATCACCAAATATTTGGAATAGTTGGCTTTATAATCGTCAACTTTTTTATTATTGATATCAAAAGTCCTGTTACAAACCGCAGTCATGAATTGTTTATCATGGCTCACCAGTACAATGGCTCCGGGATAATCTTTCAGGAAGTTTTCCAGCCAGATGATGGATTCCATATCCAGGTGATTGGTTGGCTCATCCAGAAGCATGATATCATTCTTTTGAAGAAGTAATTTGGCCAATTCGATTCTCATTCTCCATCCTCCGGAAAATTCATCAGTGATTTTCTGAAAATCGTCCGCTTTAAATCCTAAACCAAAAAGAACTTTTTCCATATCCCCTTCAAGGTTGTAGGCATCATGGTTCATAAGAAGGTCATTCAACTCGGTCATTCTGTTGATCAGATCCGTATAGGCATCACTTTCGTAATCGGTTCTTGTTGCCAATTGATGGTTTACCTCTTCCAGTTCATTTTTCCATGCATTGATCTGCTCGAAAGCCTGCATGGTTTCATTCCAAACGGTTCTTCCTTTTACGAAATCAAGATCCTGCTTTAGGAAACCAATGGTGATATTACCTTCAGGAACTACGTTTCCTTCATAAAAGGTAATTTCCCCGGAAAGCATTTTCAGCAGGGTGGATTTTCCCGCTCCGTTTTTACCTACCAAACCAACTTTATCATCCTTTTTAATGGTGAAATTGACATTTTGAAATAAATAATTTCCCGAATGATGTAGCCCTAAACCTTGAACCGAAAGCATGTAATGATATAATTAAGAATTAATACTGAATTTTCGGGTGCAAAAATACGGAAAAAGAAATGAACTGCCGAGAAATAAAAATGAGCTGCCCTTTCGGACAGCCCAAACTTAAGGATGATTGGATATGAATTAAAAAAAAGGATCCCTTAATAATAGCCGTTTTCAATACGGGAACGGTTTCTCTGCACTACCGAATTATAGATATCGCCCATTCCGGACAGCTTTTCTACCGCAGAAAGAACAATATTTTTATGATCTACAGATAATCCGGAGTCTTCGATTGACAATACTTCCGGAGTAACTCCTTTTGCCAGTTTCGCCGGCGGAGTTCCGTCTTTTACTCTTTTTTCAAGCTCAGCTGCTTTTTTGGCGTATTTATCATCTAATACCAAATACGATTCAAAGGTTATTTTACCGTCTGCAAGGGAATCTACCAATGCTGCCTGTAATGCGATGAATTTTTTATAGGTTTCCAGATCTGCCGCCACACGAATTCTTGTCGCATCTAAAGCCGCAGATAACTCCACATCTCTCGGGCTTTCCATTAATCTGTAATAGATAGCTGTAGTAGTTACCGCTTCGCTTCCGAAGGTTTCATCGTCCTGGATATTAATGGATGAAGCATACAGGAAGGCAATAGTTCCCGGGGCCAGTCTGTTCATGGAAAAAGCCATGCTTGCAGCTGAAGAGGAAGAGGATTTTGCGGCTTCGGCAATAGAGTTGACTACGTCTGCATAGGCATCAATAGCTTCCGGGCTTGTAGGAGCTTGCGGATATGCAGGATTGGTTGCCGCTTTTGCTGCTTTTAATGCCATTGTTACGACTCCGGCAATTTTATCTAAGCTGAATTCGCTTGTGTATTCTGTTTTAATATTAGACGTATAGGATATTTCTCTTGCATCAGTGAGCTTTGCACTGGCTAAATGCTCATCGATTTGCTTATAAAATCTGGTTTTATTGGCCGTTTCTTGAGATTCGATCATTGCTTGAAGTTTGTCAATCTGTTCTTTAGCTTTTACTGTTTTATCTGCTACTCTTTCCACAGATGCTGTTCTACATGCCATAATGTTAGTTTTTGGGTTGGTTTTTAGTTTTTATCATTCTATCCGGCGGTAAGAGGAGGGGTTTTCTGTCCTGCTTTTACCATCACGAACATTTCATCAAGGCTAAGTCTTGCCTCGTTATAGGTTACCTGCTTAATGCCGTGGTTTGAACCTATTGCGTGTTGCAGTTCATTTAAGGTAGTGGCCTGCAACATGGTGATCTTTGTACTTCCGTTTCCTGCCTGCTGTTCTTCTGCGCAGGTTTTATGAAGTTTACTCGCTTTTGCTATCCAAGCTGATACGGTCATAGTGATTGTTTTTTGAGATTAACGTCTGTTGATCCTTTTTCTTAAGCAGTTCAAAGTAACGATGAAAAAAGAGCAAATGATAGCGTAAAAACGCTCAAATTTCCTGTTCCGTATTTCTACGCAATCCTTTTAAACAATAAAAGAGCTGCCCTTACCAAGGACAGCTCCCGCCTAAACTTAAAACTGAAAAAAGTAACGAACTATTGTAAACTACCTGATCAGTATTGAACGGTTCCAGATATCATTGTTGGGAATATTGGTTCCATATGCATAATCGATCACCGAACTATCCTGTAAATAGGGAATTCCTTTTTGCTGAGAAGGAAGAACATGCGGTTCGTGTACCGTGGGATTTCCGGGAACGTTAAGACTATTGTTGATCAATTCAATATCTATTTCATTTCCGGACCGTAGAAGCAAAACGGCTTTATGTAATCCGAAATTGGCTGAAATATGGGTATAATCTACAAAATCTCTGTAATTATACCCGGGCTTCATTTCAGGTGAAAGGTCTTTTGCATATTTTTCCAACTCTTCTGAGAATTCAATTAAAAACGGATGCTTTTTAGAATCAATCTCAAAATCAGAAGCGGTAAAATGGATATTGAAAACCGGACTGATGGTATTGGTTTCCGCTACCATTAATTTTCCATATACTTTTGAAAGATCGGCATATACAAAGTCTCTTGCTACATAAGCTTGTGAAAAAAACGTTCCTTCATCCATCTGGTAATTGGCTAACAGCTCATTCCAAATATAATGACCTTCTGCGTCCTTTTTTGTATTTCTTACATGATCTACATAGGCTTCAACATCTGCTGTTTTTCTATAATCCGCCGAAATATAGACCGATTGTGGGCCTTCCAGATAACCTCCGCCTGCATCTGCGTGGGCTCCGGGAATGAAGATTTCTTTCCATATCGAGGTTCCTGTTTTAGTTTTTGTATCTTTCATATTATCTGAATCTTTAAAAAAACCGGTTAATGGAAAAAAATACCGGCATTCGTTCACTGCACAAAGGTGAAGGGCATTTTCAACACCGGATAACAGGCTTACATTATAATCATTGAAAGGCGTGGATTCTACCGTATCAAAAACTCCAAGGAATTTCACTTTTATATTCCCGTTAATTTTTGATCCCGCCTTTAATAATTCATAGCAAAATGTTCTTGCCAACATAGCGCCTCTGCTGAATCCATATATATAGAAATGATATTCCTTGGTCTTATCATTTATTTTTTCGTTGACGAAAGCAAGAGCTTTTTCCAGTTTATCATCAGAAGAATATCCTGTATATCTTGCCGGATTTTTACAGGTTGCCATGGCAAAATCGCTGTCTTCTTTCCCCGTTACTGTTCCTATTCCTTCAATATATACTTTCTCGTTTCCGGTAAATAATCCGAAAAGCCTGTAAATATTGGTCGTATTGCTGTAATAACTGCCATTATTTTTTGAAGGTTGAGAAGCAGAAGTTGCATTGAGCCCGTTATTTCCTGTTCCATCGAAAAAAATTCCAATGGAGATCTGATTCGTTTCCATGATCATGTGTTTTTAGAATACGCCTAATTGTGTTCAAGCTACCGGAATCATCAATGCATCAACATCACTGAAACACTTTTCAAAATAACAAGGAAAAGGAAATTCATGCTAGAGTAAAAAATACCAAATAAAAAATTCCGTATTTCTACGGAACTATATTTTTTCAAGAGAATGGATGTTGTTGATGATGGCGTAAATAACAATACCGACTGTATTTTTGGCGCCGATTTTATCGACGATTCTTTGTCTGTGGCTCTCGACGGTTCTTGGACTTATGAACAATTTTTCGGCAATTTCATTATTGGTATATTCCTGGCAAATAAGCTTAACCACTTCTTTCTCTCGTTCAGAAAGCTCATCATCCATTTCAAAAAGGGTCTTTTTCTTGGTGGAGCTGTTCATATATGAAAACAGCATCTGATGGTCTTCAGCAGTGAAGAATACTCCGTTTTTATAAACGGTAGTAATCGCATCAATAAATGTTTTTCTGTCTGAGTTTTTAGGTAAAAAAGCAGAAACGCCCAGTTTTACCATATAACCGAGGATAGAGGTTTTATAGTGGGAAGAAAGGATAATGATTTTGAGATCGGGGTATTTTTCTTTAAGGATTTCTACCAGCTCGAAACCGTTCATCGGCTGCATCTGGACATCCACCAGTGCAATATCGGGAAAATCTTTTGGGTTAAGTTGTTCCAGGCTTTCGATAAAGTGAGGCCCATTATTGGATGTGAAGGATACTGATATATTTTTTTCGTTTGACAATAACATTTTTACGCCTTCCAGGATTAGCTGCTCATCATCAATTAATGCTATTTTGATTTGGGGATTCATGGGTGATTGGTATTTTTATAATTAAACGGCTTCCGTGATTGGCAATATTTTTCCATTTGTGAAGGGCATTCATGGATTTGATTCTGGATTCGATATTTTTAATTCCCATCCCTTTTTTTACGGCTTCATAATCAAAACCCTGCCCGTTATCCGAGATCACCACAGCCATACTTTGTGAATGATCTCTAATATAGATCCAGATCCTCGTTGCTTCCGAATGTTTTAAAACATTGGTGGTAAATTCCTGGATGATCCTGTACAGCTGCACTTCTACAAAGATGCTTTTCTTCTGGTATTTTGGACTTACACTCAATGAAATATTGATCCTTTGTGAAAGATTGGCGATGAGTTCCTCTATATATAACACCAATCCCACCGATTCCAGGTTCACAGGATATAATGAGTGGGAAATACTTCTGGCAGAATCTATCAATGCAGACATTTGCCCTGAAATATTTTTTTTGATCATCTCATCTCCCTGCGTATCCAGATTGTTCAGCCATAAAGAAACAATGTTCAGCCTGTTCCCTATGTCATCATGAATCATCACGGCAATTCTCTTTCTTTCTTCTTCCTGAGCCTTAATATTTTCAAGCACCAGATTTTTCTGATGCAAAACTTCTGCCTCATGCTGGGCATTTTTTTCTTTAATAATCCTGTTGATAAAAGTCCTGTATCCTAAGAGAATAAAAAAGACGATAATTGCTATGGTAACAATTAACAGGATAATAAAATTGATATTTAAAGTTACTTCTTTAATCTTAAAAATCTATAAATTAATGCTCCATATACAACACTTGACAGGAGGTTATTGATTCCCCATATCAGACTCGCATTCTGTTGTGAAAGTACCGCCAATTGATGCTGAACAATAAAAGTGAAAACCGATACTGAATAATAGAAGAAAATACAGGCATCTACCAACAAAAAACGATTCACTGCTTCACTTCCTTTTATTTCCTGAATCAGGACATATCCGGACCAGCAAACGATAATGATGTTAGAAATTACTTTGGCATAGTCATTATCAATATGGAATCCCAAATATTGCGCAGCTATCAGGAAGATACCTGCTAATGCAGATAAAGGAATCAGCCCATATTTTGATACATTCAGTTTCTTTGTATATAAAAAATTCAAAATGAAAAATTCTCCTGCAATATATGCGGGATATAAAACAGGAATATTTTTGATTTCAAAAAGAATAAACAGTTTATTGATCAACTCAATAATGAAAAGAAAAATGATATAATATACATACCATTTTTCTTTTTTATCCAGATGTTTAAGCTTTATTATACCTAATATAAAGCATAATAACAGAAGTCCATTATTGAGATACAGTATAATTTTAAAGCCTAACATTTATTTTATAATTGACAGAATGGAGGACATGGCTGCGACCAATCATACGTGTTTGAAATGGTTTCTATACTTCCTTCATTGGTAAGATCATCATAAAAAGAAATGAAGATTATAGTCGGAAGCATTCTTTGATAAATATCAGAATATTTCAGACCGAATGAGCATACAAAACTATTTAAGCCAGCTTTTGGCGGCGTAAGATTATCAGCCGGAACATAAAACTTTTTAAATATTCTCGTTCCTTCATATTCGCTGCATTCATAAAAGAACCAGTTTACTCCTTCATTTCTCCACAATTCTATGGCATCAACCGCTTTGTCCTGCTCCATTAAAGGTTTATTGGCTACAGGAAAGAACATATCCGAGTCATTATCTATTTTTCTTAAATCTTTGGAAAGAACTGCATTGTTTATCACTGTATATTCCTGCGTTTCCACCAATCTAAGATCACCGATTAACTCCGTAAGGACGGCATAAGGATATTCATTGACATCTTTTCTATGTCCGGTTGTATCAAGAGCGACCAGAATCATAACCAGCTGGTTTTCATACACCCCCATTTCCACACAAAAGTCTTTGTACTGATTTTTGCCCTTCAGCCAGTTGATGTCATCAAGATTGAGATTGAAAATGTAGTTGGTGGGAATCAGGCTCTGCAGTCTTGAAAAGTTACTGCAACAGTTAGTCCATTCAGCGACAGCCAAGTCGTACTGTTCTCGGGTAAAATTATTCATGTCTTCAAGGTTAAATTTAGTTTCATAAAATTATGTAAACTAAACTTCCTGTGCAAATATCTCACCCATAATTGAATATATGTTAATAATTCCTTACCGTAATGTGGTAACAGCTTTGCTGTTTTTCTTTAATGTAATAAATTCTGCCCGCATTAGCATAATATTTTAAAACCTTTTCCAAAGCAGCTTCCATTTTAGGATTGTACTTTAAAACATTATTGAAACGGACATAGGAGATATCAAAAGAATTTCCGTAGTTGTGCGAACTAATCCCCAGTGAGGCGTTTGAATTCACTTTTCTCAGTCTGCATTGGTCTTCCAGCGTTCTTGTAATGGAAGAAACCGTAAAGGTATGCCCCTTCGTTTCTTTGCTGAATCTGCTTCCTATTTTCTCCAGAGTGATCTTAGCTTTGGAAACCAGATAAGCTCTGCTGTAATCAAGCTTCTGCACACGGTATCCCTTTGCTGTTTTTTTGACCTTATGAAACTTTCCGTTATTAATATATTTTTGAACGGTTTTGGAATCTTTTAGCAGTTTTATCCCAAAGCTCTTTGAAGCATCCAGATGTGGCTTATAGAGAGGTGTAGGTTCCACTTTCAATACCTCTGTCAGATCATAACATGGTAGTTTTTTTTTAGCGGCCTGGCAATAATAGAACTCAAAAACAAAAGACATGAAAATCAAACACAACAACTTTCTCATGAAGAATTTTTTAATTTGATAAACGAAAAATAAACATTTATGGTATATCATTCAACCCATAAAGCCCTATCAAAAAACATTCCTATTCATAAATCAGGCTATCAGATTGTTAAATTCGAAAACCACCCATTCACTGAAACATGAAATATATCATATTTTAACTTTTTATTTTGAAATTTAAATTTTAAATTTGGTTTACATTAAAATAAACAATATGATTAAAAAACTATTTGCTGAATTTTTTGGCACGTTCTGGCTAGTATTCGGCGGTTGCGGCAGTGCAGTTTTTGCCGCTGGTGTTCCCGACATCGGAATTGGACTTCTGGGTGTTTCCTTAGCTTTTGGTCTTACGGTTCTTACCATGGCTTATGCTGTAGGGCATATTTCCGGAGGACATTTCAATCCGGCTGTCTCTTTCGGGCTTTTGGCAGGAGGAAGATTTTCTGCAAAAGACCTTATTCCTTACATCGTGGCACAATGTATAGGAGCTATTGCAGCAGCAGGTGCTCTTTATATTATCCTTAACGGAGCAGGTGCTTTTTCTGCAGAAGGAGCAGGTGCTTTTGCCACTAATTTCTACGATATGCCCGGTTATAACAACAGGAGCTATTCTATGGGAGCAGCTTTCCTCGCTGAATTCCTATTAACCGCATTTTTCCTGATCATTATTCTGGGAGCTACAGATAAATGGGCTAACGGGAAATTTGCCGGAATTGCTATTGGTTTAGCATTAACGCTGATCCATTTAATTTCCATTCCGATCACTAATACTTCCGTAAACCCGGCAAGATCTTTATCTCAGGCTGTTTTTGTGGGAGGAGTTGCCTTATCACAGCTTTGGCTGTTCTGGGTCGCCCCAATTCTCGGAGGAATTGTTGGTGGTTTGATCTACAAGTTTTTACTCCAAAGAGACTCTGTGAAGTCTGATGATTAAATAAATGAAAAAGCCTGTCGTTTCCGACAGGCTTTTTTACTTTAATTTCCTGATGTCAAAAGGATTTTTAAAAATCAGTTCTTCATGTTTCCCTTTGATCTCCATTTTACGCTGGATTAAATTGAGCGCCATCTTCCGGATAAAAAGATCTTTATCTACCAGATTCCAGTAAGGGTCCTGATGCACCTTCCGTGGCGGACGAATTATATAAAACTCCGTTTTCCAATGATCTACATCATGATAAAACTCTATGATTCCGCAATGTTCGGGAATAGCAGAATGTTCGATCATTCCCATAGGTAAAAGAAAACTGAATGCATTGCAGATATAATCTCCACAGGAAATTTTATCATGTTTTAAAAATTTCTCTCCTGTGTTGGTATTGAGATAAGATTTTTTAAAATCATTTTTAAAATCACTTTTTGAAAGCTTGATTTCAATTTCATGGCTGAACCCTTCAAAATCAATAATCAGAATATCCGCCTCCCAATCCGCCTGGAAATAATTCGTCAGTACGATTTCCTTTTCAAAATCGCATTGAGCATGAATAAAGGCATGAACAAGTTCTTCGATCTTCAACATAGTTATGGTTGATAGTTGCAAAATTAATTAATCCATACGACTCATGATTTATAACTCCTAACTATTAACTCACAAGTAAGCTGCATCCTCTGATATCAGAATGATCAATTCTTCCGAGAATCTGAAAGACATCATCTGAAACCATTTTCCCCAAATCCTGTGTTGCAATAAATGAGCAGGAATGGATATTAGCCAGATCAATGATGTTCACAGCTCCCACTCTTCCTATCTTTTCGTAGCTGAAAGGGTCTTCCGCATTCCTTATCATGATTTTCATCCAGCCCGGACATTTATATTCATTATTACCCAATGAATATGCCTGAGAAAGAAGCTCTGTCATGGAATATTCTGAATATATTCTATCAGTTTTGAAACCTGTTTGTAAAATTTTCAAAAGTTCATCCTTGGTCATCTCCTCTTTTCTTCCTTTCATTCCGCCGGTTTCAATCACAATTAGATTTTCAAGAAAATTAAGCGATTTTTCACTTCGTTCAGAATGACAATAGTCTAAGAAATCCAAAAGGGCAAAAGAAACTCCGAAAAGAACTATTTTTTTATCCTTTACATTATTCAGCAGTTCAAACAAATCCGCATGATTATATAGAAAATACCCGTTTTCGGGTTGGGCCGATTTTTTCATCAGGTAGTCCACCATATAAATTAATGATGAGTTTTGTCTTTCCAGATAGCTTGGCAATAACCCTAAGAAAATAAAGTCTTCCGGTTTTCCGATAAATTGCTCAAAACTTTTATAAATACTTTCCTTATAAATATTTTCATCAGCAATAAAATGCTTTGACAGGTTTATTTGAGTAGTTCCTGAACTTTGAAAGTACAGGTCCGCTGTCATATTTTTGTCCAGAATCTGATGATTCTTAAACATCTCTATAGGCAAAAACGGAATTTTTGTCAGTTCGTCCACCTGTCTGGGGTCAATATTAAGATAATCTACAAAGCTTCTGTATATGTCAACGTTTTCATACTGATAACGGAATGTTTTCAATGAAGCATTCAGAAAATCCTGTTCTGTATGGATGTTGAATATATTTTCCAAGGTTTTATATATTTTTATTTCTCTATCCCATCAGCGTATAATAGGATTAGCATAGTTTATTTAATATTATTTTAATAAAATATCATCTAATTGGTAAAGATCTTGCTGTGATATTTCCCGGAATATGGATTAAAAACAGGATGATTCTTCATCCATCATGATTACCTCTTACAGAGGTAATTTTTTTGTGTCTGCTTCAAAAGTTTTTAATTCAAAATCTTCCTGGAAGACCCCATAAGTGAAATAAGAAATCCAGTCACCAAGATTAATATATTGAGCCTTCTGCTCCAATTCCAGTACCATAGGAAGATGGCGGTGTCCATAGATGAAGTAGTCTATTTTCTCCGTTTTCAGCTTTTCTTTGGAATAGATAATCAGAAATTCCTTGTCCTCTCCTAAAAATGCTTTATCTTCTTCACCGGAAATCATTTTATTTTTCTGCGACAGATATAATGCAATTTTCATGGCAATATCAGGATGAAGCCATTTAAACGCCCATTGTGCAATAGGATTGGTGAATAATTTCTTCATTCTTTTATATCCTTTGTCACCAGGCCCCAATCCGTCTCCATGAGCTAACAAAAACTGCTTTCCGCCCATTTCAAAATATTGTTTTTTATAGAAAACCGTACATCCGATTTCTTCTTCCAGATAATCTTTCATCCACAGATCATGGTTCCCTACAAAAAAATAGATATGAATTCCATGGTCTTTTAATTCTGCTATTTTTCCTAAGACGCGTACATATCCTTTGGGAATCACATACTTCCATTCATGCCAGAAATCAAACAGGTCACCCATCAGGAATACCACCTGCGCATCTGCTTTGATGGAATCCATCCAACGGATGAATTTTTCCTCCCGCACTTTGCTTTCTTTAGGATTAGGCGCACCAAAATGCTGATCCGAAGCGAAATACACTTTTTTTCCGGGTTCAAGATTGATGATTGTTTTTAACACTGTCTGAATTTTTGTTCCCTACAATTATCGATTATCTTCCGCAAACCATTCTCCATAAGAATTTTCCGTCTCATGAAGCTTAAGGTAAGCTAATGAAACCCCTTCCGGAAGCCTGGATTTTATTTTTGTCGCAATAGCATATAACATATTCTCGCAGGTAGGCTGGAAGCTACAATAGATCACTTTATGACCTTTCTGCTCAAGGTCTTCTCCCAGTTCTTTGTGTGGAGAAAGCGCATTGATAAGCACTGCATGATCCCATACATCCACAATTTCAGATTTAACGATGGTTTTGATATCGCCGAAATCCACCACCATCCCATTTTTAGGATTATTCAAATCATTGACAGGCTTTCCTTTTACTGTTACAAACAGTTTATAAGAATGCCCATGCATATTTTTACATTTTCCATCGTAATTGTACAGCACATGCGCCGTTTCGAATGTGAAAATTTTTGTAATACGTATCATGGTGCAAAGATAAGATAAACAAGACTAACTAAAAAAGTCTTAATAGTCAATTAATATGTAAGTTTTATCGCAATCTATTTGTTGATTATAATTTATCCAGCCAGTCACTTTCCAGCCTTTTAATTTTCTGTGTTTTTATATCAACCAGAACCCAAAGCGTACTTGAATCCACTACCAACTGATCATTACAATAAAATTCTACCTTTCTGGGTTGTTTAATTCCTTCTGGAGCTTTTGGATAAGTTTTGACTGTAATAACATCATGTAAATAGACTTGCTTCTTATATTGGATATGATGATCGAGAAGCATCCACGCCAATTCTGAAAATTCGGTTTTATGTTTCACAAAATCCCAATGCGCTCCGGCAATTTCTTCTACCCATTGAACATACTGAACATTGTTAACGTGATTATTTCCGTCAATATGGTCTTCCGTTACCTGTATTTGTTTTTCAAAAATCAAATGACTCATCTTCTTCAAATATTTTATTCAAAAATAAGACATAAAAAAACCTCCTCAACTGAGAAGGTTCCATAATCGTAAAAAATTTATAAATGATCTAGTGAAACTGTGCAGTTTCCGTAGAATCTTTCATAGCTACTGTTGCGGAGGCACCACTTGTTACAATGGTCTGAACCTCATCAAAATATCCTGTCCCTACAAAAGACTGATGCTTTACCGCTCTAAACCCTTGTTTCTGAAGGGCAAACTCACGTTCCTGAAGCTCTGAGTAACCAGCCATTCCTTTTTCTTTATAGGCTAAAGCCAGCTCAAACATGGCCGTATTCAAAGCATGGAAACCGGCTAACGTGATAAACTGGAATTTATAGCCTAGTTTTGCCAGTTCTTCACGGAAAGTTGTCATTTCTTCAACACTTAACCTCGCTGCCCAGTTAAAAGACGGAGAACAATTATAGGCTAACATTTTTCCCGGAAATTTGGCATGGATTCCTTCTGCAAATCTCTTGGCCTGTTCCAAATCCGGATTGGAAGTTTCCATCCAGATCAGGTCTGCATACGGAGCATAAGACAATCCACGATCGATTCCCTGCTCTACTCCGTTTTTCACTACATAGAAACCTTCTGAAGTCCTTTCTCCGGTTACAAATTTTTTATCTCTGTCATCAATATCTGAAGTCAGAAGATCGGCTGCATCCGCATCGGTTCTTGCAATAATGATGGATGGAACTCCGGTAACATCGGCTGCCAAACGGGCTGCAATCAATTTATTAATAGCTTCCTGAGTCGGCACCAAAACCTTTCCGCCTAAGTGTCCGCATTTTTTTGCAGAGGATAACTGGTCTTCGAAATGCACTGCAGCAGCTCCGGCCTCAATCATTTGCTTCATCAGTTCAAAAGCATTTAAATTGCCTCCGAATCCTGCTTCTGCATCCGCAATAATTGGAACCAGATATTCTTTATCTCCACCTCCGTTCACCGATTGAATCTGGTCTGCTCTCAACAAAGCATTATTGATTTTCTTTACCACGGACGGAACTGAATTGGCAGGATACAATGATTGATCTGGATACATTTCTCCGGATAAATTGGCATCTGCCGCAACCTGCCATCCTGAAAGATAAATAGCTTCTAATCCAGCATCCACTTCCTGTACTGCCTGATTTCCCGTTAAAGCTCCGAGCCCTGCCACATAATCCTGAGAATTCAGTTTATTCCAGAATTTTTTGGACATTTCAGTGGCAATAGTGTAGTCAATGGTATAGGAACCGCGAAGTTTCAATACATCTTCTGCGGTATAAGGCCTTTTTATTCCGTTCCAGCGAGGATTGGTCAGCCAATCATGTTCTATAGCCTGGATTTGTTCTTGTCTTGTTTTCATAATAAGTAATTTAGGGGTTAGGTGATTTGCGAGATTTTGGGTTCGAGACTTAGGCAGGAGTCAAATTTTGATCTTTTACTCTCCGAATCTCCGACTTAAATAAAAGGGTATGCCTTTAGGGTTAAAAATTCTTCAAAATTTTCAGAGAAGATCAGTTCATTGAAAAGTTCCTTAGCCAGATTGAATTTTCCGTTTCTGAAACGCTCTTCGCCAACATATTTTTCAATACGCTCCATTTCTTCGAATTCCCATTGAAGAATCATTTCTCTGGTTAACGTCCGGTCATCACTTAAAACAGCTTCATTTTTCAGCCATTGCCAGATCTGGGTTCTTGAAATCTCTGCGGTGGCCGCATCTTCCATCAAATGATAAATTGCGGCAGCTCCAATGCCGGACAGCCAGCTTTCAAGGTAAAGGATTCCGACATTGATATTTTTTCTGACTCCTTTTTCTGTGATTTCACCTTTTGGAATTTCCAGCAGGTTATTCTCCGTAATTTGGTAATCAAACTTTTTATCAATCTGGTTAGGAGAAGGCATATATTGATCAAAAACATCTTTCGCTACTGAGACCAGGGCCGGATGTGCCACCCAGGTTCCATCATGACCGTTTTTTACCTCTCTTTCTTTATCGCTTCTTACTTTTCCAAAAGCAATGCTATTGGCTTCATAATCATTTTTTATAGGAATCTGTGCCGCCATTCCACCGATGGCATGTACGTTTCTTTTATGACAGATTTCAATCACTCTCTTAGAGTATGCACTCATAAAAGGAGAAGTCATGGTCACCTGATCTCTGTCCGGAACAATAAACTCAGGAAGATTTCTGAATTTTTTGATGTAGGAAAAGATATAATCCCAGCGTCCGCAATTCAAACCTGCACTGTGCTCTTTTAATTCAAATAAAATTTCATCAATCTGAAATGAAGCCGTGATGGTCTCAATAAGAACTGTAGCTTTAATAGTTCCCTGTGGAATTTCAAGATAGTTTTGTACAAAGACAAATACTTCGTTCCACCAACGGGCTTCCAGGTAATGCTCCAATTTTGGAAGATAGAAATATGGACCGCTGCCATTTTCCAGCAGTGATTTGGCATTTCTGAAAAAGTATATTCCAAAATCAATTAAAGAGCCGGAAGCTTCTTCCCCATTAATTTCAATGTGCTTTTCCGGCAGATGCAGGCCTCTTGGGCGAACCAAAAGAACAGCCGTATTCTCATTGAGCTTATAAGATTTTCCATTTTCATTGGTGAAATCAATATTTTTATTAATCGCATCAGTAAGATTAATCTGTCCCTGCAGGCAGTTCTCCCAGGTCGGGGCGTTGCTGTCTTCAAAATCAGCCATAAAAGTCATAGCCTCTGAATTTAAAGCATTGATAATCATTTTGCGATCAACTGGTCCTGTAATTTCCACTCTCCTGTCAAGCAAATCTGCAGGAATAGGATTGCATACCCAGTTTTCATTTCTGATCTGTTCTGTTTCTTCTAAAAATGTCGGAAGAATTGCCGCATCAAATTCCTGCTGAGTTTTTTCTCTGCTTTCCAGTAACTCAAGTCTTTTAGGATTAAACTGCTGATGAAGCTCAACCAGAAAATCAATTAATTCCGGAGTAAAAACTTCTTCAAACTGTTTCTCTGACTTAATTTTCAATTGAGTTTTCGTTTCCATAATATTCTGATTTTGTGATTCGACCTTACAAACATAAATAAAAATTTTCACAATAAGCGAACGTTCGCTAAATTATTTTCAAAAATTATTATGCGAATAATCGCAATCAATTTTTATATTTGAGGCATGAATTCGGAAAGTGACTTTATTAAAACAGTTTTTGGGTTGAAACTGAAGCAACAGAGACAAAAGAAAAACTGGTCTCTGCAGGATCTTGCTGTAAAAACAGGTTTATCAAAATCCTACCTCAATGAAATCGAGAATGGTAAAAAATACCCGAAGCACGATAAGATCATCCAGCTTTCCGAGGCTTTGAATTGCACTTTTGATGATCTGGTTTCCACTAAACTAGATAAAAGCCTGGCTCCCTTCAATGAAATTCTTCAGTCGGATTTTTTTAAGGAAATTCCTCTGGGTCTTTTTGGGATTAATAAGAATAACCTGATCAGTATCATCAGTGATGCACCTAAGAAGGTAACCGCCTTTATCAATGCATTGATAGAAATCTCACAGAATTATAATCTGGGAAAAGAGCGTTTTTATTTTGCCGTATTGCGGTCTTTCCAAGAGTTATATGACAATTATTTTCCGGATATTGAGGAAAAAGTGCTTCATTTTGCACAGGAAAATCAGCTGGAAATCAGTAAAAATTTAAGGACAGAGGTTTTAGAACATATTCTTACTGAAAAGTTCAGGTATTCTATTCAGTCGGAAGATTTTGAAAAGTATGGAACTTTAGAGCATCTCCGATCTTTATATATTCCGGAGAAAAAATTACTGCTTCTCAACCATAAGCTTGAAAGGGATCAGAAAACTTTCATTCTTGCCAAAGAGATAGGCTTCAATGTACTGGAGCTTAAAAACCGGCCTCACACGTATTCATGGCTAGATTTTGGCAGCTTTGAAGAGATTCTGAATAATTTTTATGCGTCTTATTTTGCAGGCGCCCTACTGATTTCCAAAGATGAGATCATGGAAAAGGCTTCAGATTTTTTTCTACAGAATAATTGGGAACCTGAGGGTTTCGAAAGTCTTATCGAAAGTTTCACGAATTCACCGGAAACCTTCTATTATCGACTGACAAACGTTCTTTCTTCAGAGCTGGGAATTAAAGATCTTTTTTATTTATGCCTGGTGAAGAAAAAGGATTCTGATAAAATTCAGATCTTAAAAGAACTTCATCTGAATCACCAGCAGGCCCCACACGCCAACGCCACTAATGAACATTATTGCAGAAGGTGGATCGCGGTGAAAAACCTTCATCACCTGAAAGAAAATGAAACTTTGACCGATGCCCAGATTTCGCATTATAAAGATCAGGGGATAAGTTATCTGGTGATTTCAACGTCTCAAAAGAATCCGTTTTCAGACGGAAGCAACAGAAGCTACTGCCTTGGGATTTTACTGAATTCCCAGACCATCAAAAAAATCAATTTTATTAAATCTTCTTCATTAAAAACCATCAACGTAGGGGTAACCTGTGAAACATGCAGTATTGCGGACTGTGAAGTCAGACAAGCTCCTCCGGTCCGCCTGGAAAAAGAACATTTTAATCTCAATATGAAAAACTCTATTGACAGGATCAGGAAAGATATTGAGGCGGGAAAGTGAAAGTCAATGAAAACATTTGCTTCGAGTTGCAGCGAAAAGTCTATATTCGTATCTAAAACACAACAATGATTTTAGACTTACTTTTCCCGAACCGCTGCAGCAACTGCAACAGGATTATTGACAGCCATCTTCTTGTCTGCAATTTATGCTTCAACCAGATTCATTTTCCTCATTTTGATTTTGATGATGAAAACATACTCAAAGAAAGGTGCAAACTCTTGTTTCCAGTTGAACATGCTTATGCTTTAATGCAATTTGAGAAAGAAAGTATCAGCAGGAAAATCATTCATCAGCTCAAATATCAGGGAAGAGAAAAAATTGGGAAAATACTTGCAGAATGGACTTATGAACAAATTTCATTTAAGGATGAGAAACCTGATATGCTTGTTTCCGTGCCGCTCCATCCTAAAAAACAAAGGAAAAGGGGGTATAACCAACTGCACTTATATACGGAAACCTTATCTGAATTAAGTCATATTCCCTATTATCATAATCTCATCAAAAGAAATCATTATTCAAAAGCACAGGCTCTGAAAGACAAAAAGCACAGATTGGAAAGTCAAAATATTTTTTCCATTACCCAACCTGTTTCCAAACAACACATTTTACTGATTGATGATGTTTTTACTACCGGAAATACAGTTTCGATGATCGCCTGGGAGATTTTGAAATCAGGGAATAATAAAGTAAGTGTTTTAGTAATGGCGATGGATGAATAAATGCGGGATCTGAGATACGAGGTGCGGAGTGCCTGTTTCGGGTTATGAATTATGAGTATGATTTGTATTAGACTGACTAATTCCAGCCTCCAGCTTCCAAGTTCCAGCTTCTAAATCTAATTTCCGGTTCTCAATTGTTTTTTATATTTTTCGGGAAACTAATTATTTATGAAAAATCTGCTTTTACTACATGGAGCTTTAGGTCATAGTGATATTTTTGCACCCTACACAGAAGAATTGTCCCGATATTTCCAAATTCATACGCCTTTATTTTCCGGGCACGGAGCTATTGATCTTTCTGAAGACGGAATAACGATCGAGACATACACTGAAGAGTTAGCTGAATATTGTGAAAAGGAGAATTTAACGGATGTTTATATTTTCGGGCACAGTATGGGAGGTTATATTGCCCTTTGCTATGCTTTAGAGAATCCTGAAAGGATCAACTCCATTATGACACTGGGAACTAAATTTGACTGGACAGAGGAGCAGGCTTTAAAGGAAAGTAAAATGCTCAATCCGGGTGTTATCGTTGAAAAAGTACCCAAATATGCAGAGCAACTGGAATCTCAACATGGAGCAAAATGGGAGCAACTTCTTCCCGCAATCGCGAATATGATGGTTTCTTTAGGTAAAAATCCGGCTTTGAATCAGACAAATTTAGCAGAAATTACAGTTCCGGTTCAGATTATGATCGGCGATAAAGATCAAATGGTAAGTCTTGAGGAAAGTATTGGTGTTTATAAAAGCATTCCTAATGCAAAATTGGCCGTACTTCCGGATACCAGACATCCTATGGACAGAGTACGACCAAAATTATTGGTTGGTTTAATGAAAGACTTCTGGAATCTGTCTTAAAATTATCTTTGTAGTTTTTCTCCGTAGCTAAGATCTCCTGCGTCACCTAAGCCGGGAGTAATATAGCCTTTGGACGTTAATTGCTCATCCATCGCACCTATCCATATTTTAGCTTCGGGATAAGCTTTTTTTATCGTTTCCACTCCCTGCCTTGAAGCGATAGCTGCTACAATATGAAGCTGCGTTGGTTTTCCGTTCGTCAGGAGGTCTTTGATGGCTTCAATTAATGAAGCTCCGGTTGCCAACATAGGGTCTGCAACAATTAAAGGCCTTCCCTCAATGCTCGGACAAGTCAAATAATCCTGCTTGATGGAAAAATAATCATTAGCATCATGTTTTCTATAAGCAGCAACAAAACCACAATCGGCTCTGTCGAAATAATTCAAAATCCCCTGAAACAAGGGAACTCCTGCTCTTAAAATAGTGGTAATCACAGGTTGAACCGCTATTTCCTTTACCTGAATTCTATCTAAAGGAGTTTGAATTTCGATTTCTTTTTGCTCTAATTCTTTGCTGATCTCAAAAGCGGCAATTTCCCCGATACGCTCCATATTTCTACGGAATCTCATCCTGTCGTTCTGCACTTCAACATTTCGAAGTTCATTGATCCAGGAGTTTACCAATGAAAATTGTTCTGACAGTATTGTTACCATAAAATTTGACGATATGATGATTTGATAATGTGATTATTATATTTTTTTTGATTTAATATTTCTTTGCCGTTGCAATTATTTTAGACAATAACTTCTGAATACTGATCAATTGAAGTTTTAAACTGGAATCAAAATTATAATTTTCTGAATTCTCACATAAAAGCAGCCAATATTCGGTTTCTTTTGCTTCTTTATCTGCAATTTTCATTTTATGAATAAATCTGCTCTACTTTCTGAACTTTGCGCTTCAAACACATTAGCGCCAATTGATGTTCCAGACTTTAACAATTGATTTGCTATCACATATTTCCTATTACTCTCAAGTAATTCAGCATATTTGATAATAGCCAATGAAAATTTGATACTTAATTCTAAAATCTCATTCTTAACTTCCATATTGATGGCGTTAGCAAATCAACAAATTATCTTATCTACAAATCAGCTTACTTTTGTCTGAAATATACTTCAATCGGAACTCCGGTAAATCCGAATTCTTTTCTCAATTGATTTTCAGTAAATCTTTTATAAGGTTCTTTCACATATTGTGGAAGGTTACAGAAGAATACAAACTGCGGCGATGGCGTAGGAAGCTGAACACAATATTTGATTTTAATGTATTTTCCTTTATTGGCAGGTGGAGGCGTATTTTCAAAAATAGGAAGCATCACTTCATTCAATTTTGAAGTCTTGATTTTCTTTTTACGTGCTTCATATACTTCCATTGCCGTATCAACTGCTTTTAAAATTCTTTGTTTCGTTAATGCAGATACAAACAAAACCGGAATATCCTGGAACTGACCGATCTTATCTTTGATGGATTTTTCGAAATCACGCATCGTGTTGGTTTTCTTATCTTCAATAAGATCCCACTTGTTCACCAGAATCACAATTCCTTTTCTGTTTTTCTGGGCGATCCCGAAAATATTCATATCCTGAGCTTCCCATCCCTGGGTAGCATCCACCATAATAATCACTACATCAGAATTTTCAATTGCCCGTACGGAACGCATTACGGAATAGAATTCCAGATCCTCATTTACTTTAGATTTTTTACGCATTCCCGCCGTATCTACCAATACAAATTCATGTCCGAATTTATTATAAAGGCTCTGGATACTGTCTCTTGTAGTTCCTGCGATATCCGTTACAATATTTCTTTCGTTATCCAAAAGAGCATTGGTCATGGTAGATTTCCCTACGTTCGGACGGCCTGCAATGGTAATTTTAGGCAATCCTTCAAATGGATCTTTATAATCTGTGGTAGGAAATTCTTTAACGATATCATCTAATAAATCTCCTGTTCCTGAACCTGTTGCTGAGGAAAGAGTATAATACTTTTCAATTCCTAACTGGTAGAATTCTGTGGCCGGAAGTTCTTCTTTGGCAGAATCTACTTTATTGACAACAATATATACAGGTTTGTTCGATCTTCTTAATAATTGATAAATTTCATAATCCGTATCAGTAAGCCCTTCTTCTACGTTCATCATAAAGATGATGGAAGTTGCCTCATCTACCGCTAACTGCACCTGCTTTCTGATCTCTTCTTCAAAAATGTCATCCGTACCTACATCATAGCCTCCTGTATCAATTACGGTAAACTCTACTCCGTTCCAGTCTGACTTTCCGTAGTGACGGTCTCTGGTCACCCCTGCCGTAGAATCTACAATGGCTTCTCTTTTTTCCAGTAAACGATTAAACAGGGTGGATTTTCCTACGTTGGGACGCCCAACGATTGCGACAATATTCGACATAAAAAATGTTTAATAAGTTAATTATTAATGGGTTTCTCCAACTTTTGGAGCCCAATTTTTTTGCAAAGATAAGCTTTATTATTTTAGTAATAAAAAGCACAACTTTTACTGCTTTCTTATTAATTTGCGACTATTCGCACTTTTTCCGATCACGTCAAAAAAAAACCTGCCATTAAAAACAGCAGATTTATATTGTTTAAAAGCTATAATTAATATCTGGAGAGGAGAACCCAGGCTGAACCTGTACTCTGTACCACAATTCCCCTTCCCAAATCTGTATTATTTAAGCCATAATTAGAAAAATTTCCGCCATTGATTCTGAACGTTCCCGCAATTGTAACAGGGCCGCTGGTATCATTAATCAGATTATAAACCTTTCCCTGATTAGTTGCACTTGCCACCGGAAGAGAAATATTTCCTGTGATTAGAACAGTGTAATCATCGGCAGCAACTGTTCCCGAAGCTAAAGTAGTAATCTTTTGAGGCAGCGCAGAAACATCTTTCCATGAAAGCTGCGCATTGACTGCTCCGTCCGAAACCAAAACCTGATTGGCTGTTCCGTTTGTTCTCGGCAAGGTATAATTTCCTTCTATAGCACCTGAAGCATTATTATATGTAAAGGTAACCCCCTTTAGCTTTTCAAGGTTCACATTTGCAGACTCTGCACTTGTTCTGCCGTGTACCAGCCCCAAGCCACTTCCCGAAGCGTCGCTATATCCCGAAACGGAAGCATTAATAGTTTGGCTTGAATTACCGGCAACCAGCCCAAATGAACCTCCGCCGGAATTTGAAAATGTGGCTATACTACCGCCTCCCAGTCCGTAATTTGATTGCAGGCTGCTTATTCCGGGTCTTGTCATCACCAAACTCAAACTATTAGCAAGTGAAATATCAGTATTGTCGGAATAGTACATTCCGTTTCCTACACCCAAAAGGTTGGTATCTATTCCGAAATAGCCGGAACCGCTTCCGTGTTGCGCCTTCATATCTCCTTTTACCTCAAACTGTCTGTCGGAAATGGCGTCTGATGGTGTGAATCCTACTCCCACTTTTCCGTTCTGGTAGATATTCTGATTATTAGATGTTGCCGGAGTTGCCGTATTCTGTACATTCCATGGTTCCGGAGTCGCAGAAATTCCTGTGCTTAATTTGATCCATTTATTAATGGCCGTGTCTCCATTGAAATAATAGTATCCAGGCGAGGTCACCTCCAAAGTTTGTCCGCCTGGAGCAGAATCCGCCACAGTTACGTACACGAGAGCTCCGGTTTGTAATGAAGAATACGTTTTGGCTTTTAATTGGTCTCCGGTAATTCGGGGAGCAATAATTCCGTCATATTTGGTAATATCAGAAGGATTTCCCACCACATCAAAAGTGGCCTGCGGAGAGGTAGTATTCACCCCAACCTGAGCAAAAGCGAAAGAGCCTGTTAATAATACAACAGGAAATATTTTTTTCGTCATGTGTTTGTTTGTTTTTTTAACAAAAATATATTTTATTTTGAAAAAACAAAACAATTTCACAAATATTTGAAATACAAACACTGTTTTATTAAAAAAGACAGTCGCAATTGACTGTCTTTACAAATATTATGTTAATCGCCTGATTAGTTTAGATCAAACCTATCCAAATTCATTACTTTGGTCCATGCCGCTATAAAATCCTTAATGAATTTTTCCTGAGCATCGGAACTGGCATATACTTCTGCTATTGCTCTCAGCTCCGAATTAGATCCAAAAACCAGATCCGAACGTGTAGCAGTCCATTTTGGCTGACCTGTTGAACGGTCTGTACCTATATACAATTCTTTATCATCCGACATTGCTTTCCACTGGGTATTCATATCAAGAAGGTTAACAAAGAAATCATTGGTTAAAATCCCCGGACGTTGTGTAAATACTCCATGCTTAGAACCGTCAAAGTTGGTATCCAGTACGCGCATACCTCCCAACAATACCGTTAGTTCAGGAGCCGTAAGAGTTAATAGTTGGGCTTTATCAATTAATAAAGCTTCTGTAGGTATGGTAAATTTTCTTTTCAGGTAGTTACGGAATCCGTCAGCAACAGGTTCTAAATATCCTACAGATTCAACATCTGTCTGTTCTTGCGACGCATCCATTCTGCCTGCTACAAATGGTACTGTAAAATCATAACCTGCATTTTGTACAGCTTTTTCAACACCCACATTACCGGCTAATACAATAAGGTCTGCCAAAGAGATTTTTTTTCCTCCAGTCTGCGCATCGTTAAATTGCTTCTGAATATTTTCCAATACGTTTAAAACCTTCTGTAATTGAGCAGGATTATTCACCGGCCAGTCTTTCTGAGGTGCCAAACGTACTCTGGCTCCATTGGCCCCTCCTCTTTTATCACTTCCTCTGAATGTTGAAGCGGAAGCCCAGGCAGTTGACACCAGTTCTGATATATTCAATCCTGAATTTCGGATATTCTCCTTTAACGAATTGATATCTTCATTGGTTACCAACTCATGATTAAGTTCCGGAATAGGATCCTGCCAGATAAGTTCTTCTTGCGGAACTTCGGTCCCTAAATATCGGGTACGAGGTCCCATATCTCTGTGAGTAAGCTTAAACCAAGCACGTGCAAAGGCATCTGCGAAAGCATCAGGATTTTCATAAAAATGTCTTGATATCTTTTCATAAGCCGGATCAAGCTTTAAAGACAAGTCTGTAGTCAACATTGTAGGTCTGCGCTTTATGGAAGAATCAAAAGCGTCAGGAATTGTATTTTCCGCATTTTTGGCAATCCATTGATGTGCTCCCGCCGGACTTTTAATAAGCTCCCACTCGTTCTCAAAAAGGTTTTCAAAAAAGTTATTGCTCCATTGGGTAGGTGTTTTCGTCCATGTAACTTCCAATCCGCTTGAAATGGCGTCGTGACCTTTTCCAGTCTTGTAGCTGCTGCTCCATCCCAATCCCTGCTCTTCTATTCCCGCAGCTTCAGGCTCATGTCCTACATGGTCTGCAGGACCTGCTCCATGCGTTTTACCAAAAGTATGCCCTCCGGCAATTAGTGCTACGGTCTCCTCATCGTTCATTGCCATACGCCCGAATGTATCACGGATATCTTTTGCAGCTGCAATCGGATCCGGATTTCCATCCGGTCCTTCGGGATTCACGTAAATAAGCCCCATTTGTACCGCAGCCAAAGGTTTTTCCAGGTTTCGGGAATGAATATTTCCATCCGCATCATCATCAGAAGGAAGCACCGCTCCATTTTTTTCTACCCCTTCCGAACCGTGGGCATATCGAAGGTCTCCCCCCAACCAGGTTGTTTCTGATCCCCAGTAGACATCCATATCCGGTTCCCATACATCTTCTCTTCCCCCGGCAAATCCGAAAGTTTTAAAGCCCATAGATTCCAGGGCAACATTTCCTGTAAGAATCAAAAGGTCTGCCCAGGAAATTTTATTTCCATATTTCTGCTTGATAGGCCATAAAAGTCTTCTTGCCTTATCCAGATTAACGTTATCCGGCCAGCTGTTTAAGGGTGCAAAACGCTGTTGCCCTGCTCCTGCCCCTCCTCGTCCGTCGCCTACACGGTAGGTTCCGGCACTGTGCCACGCCATACGGATGAACAACGGCCCATAATGTCCAAAGTCTGCAGGCCACCAATCTTGTGAGTCCGTCATCAGATCATGAAGATCTTTTTTGACAGCTTCAAGGTCCAGGCTTTTGAAAGCTTCTGCATAATTAAAATCTTTATCCATTGGATCTGATAGTGATGAATGCTGACGCAGAATATCCACCCTCAATTGATTGGGCCACCAATCCTGGTTTTGAGTTCCGCCACCGGCTACACTTTGCTTTTTCATCGTACCGTTATGAAACGGACATTTACTGATGTCATTTAAATCTTTTTCCATTGTAGTTTAGATTTTTATGTTGTAATTAATATTTTAAACAAACTTACAATAGTTAAATTATAAATACAATCTATTAATATTTATAATTAACATAGTTAAAAACTATAATAAAATAACTGGGTCCTCGAAGTTTAAGTTACTATTTTTTTCCGATCAGATATCCTTATAATTAATATCTGTAATGATTCCAGATAAAGGCAAAAGCAAAGCATACTCCTTATTAAAAAAAATTGGCTATTTTTAATGCATAAAACTCTTTTGTATGAAAAAAGTACTGGTAGTTATTCTTGTAGCATTTATTATTATTCAGTTTTTCCCGATTGATAAGACAAACCCGCCTTTAAATCCCGGAATGGATTTTCTGAAAATTAAAAAAACACCACCGGAAATTGCTAAAATCATTAATACCTCATGTTATGATTGCCATTCTCATGAAACAAGGTATCCATGGTACTCGAGCATTGCCCCTTCGTCAAGGTTTTTAAAGAACCATATTGATGAGGGAAGAAAACATCTGAATTTTTCTATTTTTTCAACCTATGAGCCCAAAAGACAGGCACATAAATTGCAGGAATGTATAGAGATGATCGAAAAGGATGAGATGCCTTTGGAGTCTTATATTGTAGGACATCAGGATGCCAAATTGTCTCCTGAGCAGAAGCAGGCATTGATCAATTACTTTAAAAAAGTAAAAGAAGAAACGGAAAGAGCAATGGTATTTTAAAAAATTAACATCATGCGGGAAGATTGGGAAAGTAAACATATAGTTTTTTTTGACGGGGAGTGCGGTGTATGCAATTTTTGGGTGCAGTGGATCATGGAAAAGGATAAAAAGGATGAATTTTTATTTGCCTCCCTGCAATCAGATTTCGGCCAGAAATTCTTATCGGAAAGAGGATTGGAGAGAAAGCAATTCAAGACATTGTACTTATGGAAACCCCACCGGTATTATTTAACAAAATCCCGGGCTGTACTAAAAATTGCCCATATTTTAGGTGGACGTTACAAACTGTTAAGCTATTTCGGAAAACTGATGTTTCCTGCAGTGAGTGACAGAATTTATGATATAGTTGCCAGAAACAGAATGAAGATTGCCAATCAGAAGTGTTTCTTACCGACTCCACATCAGAGAAAAAAAATTATAGAAGTATAAATATAAAGGAGAGCAATGCTCTCCTTTGTTATTATTGATTTAATGACCAAACGGAATAACTGTTCGGCGGACACTGGATTTTCACCCATTTGTCTCCTTGTGTTGTAGGATACCAGGATGAATGCCCTGTAAAATCTTTGATCTGTTGGCTGCTCCAATTGGTTTCTATCCATCTTTCCTGCCAGCTTGACGAATTATTAATATAAACAACGAGCCCCGGGTTTCCGTTATATCCGTTTCTTCTTGCAATATATTCATCATTATCGGTATAAAGAATGGAAGTGTTTCCGGTTGCTTTATTATTATGAATCCAGATCAGATTATTCAGCCTTTCTTTATTTAACCATTCTTCATAGTCTCTGTAGAATATGGTCGGATACCCTTCATGAGTTAAAATATAAGCATAGGCCAACATTTTATTCCAGATAATATCGGTGTCATGATTAGTTACAAATGTAACGGCTTTGTACGGATTTCTTTTCCACATCATATCATCATTCAAAAGGTTTAAGTTTCCGTTATCGAAAGCTTCATCCATTTTATAATACGCTGCAAAATCAAAAACTGAACTATTGGCATTATTGGCCCACCACTCCAATGTATTGACATTGGAATCCCAAAGTTCACCTACTGAAAATCCTCCTACATTAGAATTCCAGGAATTTACTACCCAAGGGCCAAATCCTTTCACATAATCAAATCTCCACCCATCAAATTTCATTACATTTTTATAATATTTCCCTACAGAGTCATCTCTTCCCCAAAGCCAGTCTTGAACGTGCGGATTAGCGTGGCATAAATCCGGGAAACCGCCGAAAGCTCCTTCATCATTATTTCCATAAGAATTTTTATAAAAATCATTATAATTTCTTGTGAACTTGCCTGAAGCCACCCCTGAAAAGTTAGTCCAGGTATTTGTTCCTGTATATGGGTTCGCTTCAGATTGTCCGCCACTGTTATGATTGATCACGATATCAGCATACACCTGCATATTTTCTGCATGGGCCTGGGTGATCAATGCCTCTAACTCTGTCCTGGAGCCGAAACGCGTTTCTGTGCTTCCATTTTGATTATAATTCCCGAAGTCATAGTAGTCCGTAGGGTCATAGCCCATAGAATAAGCTCCGTTTTGCGCTTTTGAAGCAGGTGGCAGCCAGATGGCTCCTATTCCTGCATTTGACCAGGCGGTAACCTTATCTTTTACTGTATTCCACCATGTTCCACCGGATGGAACATCCCAATAGAACCCCTGCATCAGCACTCCACCACCCGGTCCGGAAACAAATTTTCCGTTTACCGAACTGCTCCCTGTGCTGAAAGGCTTTCCATCATGATGGGTTACCTGTACCGTTTTATCATGAACTTCCAGCTGCTGTGGAGTTTCATTAACAGCTTCTTCTGTAGTCTGACAGGAATTGATCAGCGCCAAGGCGAGGAAAGAAAGTAAGAATTGTGTTTTTTTCATAAAAAATGTTTTAATTGTTAAACTCATAACTAAATTACACTTTTATTAAACAATTCAATATAAATGTGGAATAATTTTCAATTCCATCGATAAACATCTCAAAATAGTGTCGTATATTTTCATTAAAAAATCATAAACTTTTCATATTTTAAATACAATTTTTCTTTTAATCCATATATTTGCATTCTATGGAATATAATACCCAAAAAACCCAGCTTCATATGCCGGAATACGGCAGAATCATACAACAGCTGGTTGAGCGTTGCAAAGAGCTTCCTTCTAAAGAAGAAAGGAATGAAATGGCAATGGCCATCATTGATTTTATGGGCCAAAGAAACCCTCAGCTTCGAGATGAAGAAAATTACAAACATAAACTTTGGGATCATCTTTTCATATTGGCAAATCATGATCTTGATGTAGATTCACCCTACCCTTTTCCCACTAAAGAACAGTTATCGGAAAAACCAAAAAAAATGGAGTATCCGAAACTTCAGGGTGATTTCAAATTTTATGGAAAAAGTATTCTGCAGCTTATAGAAAAAGCCATTGAGCTTAATTCAGGAGATGAAAAGGAAGCGCTGATAGAAGTGATTGCCAATAACATGAAAAAGTCTTACAACGTATATAATAAAGAGCATGTTACCGATGATGTAATTTTCCGACACCTGAAGGAATTATCTCAGAACAGGCTGGATCTGACCGGAATCGAGTCTCTGGAAAAAAGTAAGATCTATTACACAAGCAATAACCGAAGCAATAAAAATAACAGCAACAATAAAAACCAGTCTAAAAAAAGGCACAATTATAAAAACAAGAAATAAATGAGTGGAACGTTTCAAATAAGAGGAGGAAAAAGACTGCAAGGTGAAATTACTCCACAGGGAGCTAAAAATGAGGCTCTCCAGATTTTATGTGCAGTATTGTTAACAGATGAAGAGGTAAGAATTAAAAACATCCCTGACATCCATGACGTCAACAGGCTGATTGAAATTTTAGGTGACTTTGGTGTAAAAGTTACTAAAAACGGACAGGGTGATTACACTTTTAAAGCCGATAAGGTTAATTTCGATTACATCAAATCCGACGAATTTAAAAAAGACGGGGCAAAACTTCGGGGTTCCATTATGCTTATGGGCCCGATGTTAGCGAGATATGGCGAAGCTTATATGCCGACTCCGGGAGGTGACAAAATAGGAAGAAGAAGATTAGACACCCATTTCCAAGGTCTTGTGGAACTTGGTGCCGAGTTTAATTACGATGAGGACGAATATTTTTACTCTTTAAAAGCCACTGAACTTAACGGAAAGTTCATACTATTGGAAGAAGCTTCTGTAACCGGAACGGCCAATATTGTAATGGCTGCTGTTTTAGCAAAAGGAAAGACCAGAATTTACAACGCCGCATGCGAACCTTATCTGCAACAGCTTTGTAAAATGCTGAACAGAATGGGCGCTAATATTTCCGGGATCGGTTCCAACCTGTTAACAATTGAAGGGGTTGATTATCTTCGTGGTACCGAGCATACTATGCTTCCGGATATGGTAGAGATCGGATCATGGATTGGCCTTGCTGCCATGACCAAATCTGAGATCACCATTAAAAATGTTAACTGGAACCAGCTGGGTGTTATTCCCAATACATTCAGAAAGTTAGGGATCCAGCTTGAACAAAGCAATGATGATATTTATATTCCGGCACAGGAAAATTACAGAATCCAGAAATTTATAGACGGATCTATCCTTACGATTTCTGATGCTCCGTGGCCGGGTTTCACTCCGGATTTATTATCCATTATTCTGGTCGTTGCCACCCAGGCAAAAGGAAGCCTTCTGGTACATCAGAAAATGTTTGAATCCAGATTATTCTTCGTTGATAAACTGATTGATATGGGCGCCCAGATCATCCTTTGCGATCCACACAGAGCTACCGTTATCGGCTTGAACCAGGAAACTCCACTTAGAGGCACCACTATGATTTCTCCGGATATCAGGGCAGGAAACGCACTTCTTATCGCCGCTCTTTCTGCAGAAGGAAAATCAATCATCCACAACATCGAACAGATCGATAGAGGTTATGAAAACATCGACGGCAGATTAAAAGCTATTGGCGCAGATATTGAAAGAATCTAACATCAATTAATTAAACAGATAAAAGCGTTCAGTTACCTGAACGCTTTTTTTGTGTAATTAAAACTATATGAATCTCCCCTAAGAATATTTTCTGCAGATATACTCTACAGTTGTACTCAAAAGTTTATTGTTATTCAGATAATACTCCAGTTCTTCGTATTCTTCTGAATTGGCATTGATATATAACTGTACAGAACCAAAACTACGTCCTTCCACATATTCCACATTAGCCGATAACACCCTGTGACATATCCCGAACTGATTGTAAATAGTATTCATTAAATGTTCAAATTTCATTTTCCCATTCAATTCTATTTCCAATATCAATTCTTTTTTAGGCAGGCTGATCTTTGTCTGTAAAACCTGCAGATTAGGATTAGGTGTGATCATAACTAAATTATTTTTGATTGTACATCTTTTTAAGGCATCGGTTTGTTTTTCTTTGACAAAAATATAAAAAAATATTAGTCTACCAAATTAGTAGACTAATATTTTTAATTTAATCATTAAAAAAGAGAAGTTTTACAACTTCCCTTCATTTTATAATTCTTTTATTCTAACCAATTTATCGGAACCTGCCAAACCATTAGGGTTGCATCCCAGCTCACCTTCGGGAACTTTCAGGTTTTTATTTTTATAAAATTCTTCCCAGAATTCATTGGTTTTACCCGTTTTCGGATCAATAAACGTCATAGGTTCTAATTTGAAAATATGGTCATTTCTGAAAGAACGTTCTATAAAATCCGAGCAATAGTAGGAATTTTCGTCAAGGATATAATTAAAATTATAAGGTTTCCCCAACATGGATTCTGCCTTTTGAATGGCTGGTAGAATTGCACTTTGATACTCAGGTTTTAAACGGTAGACTATAACTTTCTGCCCTTCCCGAGCCTGATCTTTTATAAAATCTTTTAAAGCCTGTTTCTGTGATCCTCCTTTTGGCGCAGCATGCAGAACAAAAAAAGCATTGCCTTCCTTTGATAAAATCCCGATATGGTCAAAAGAAACATTCTTCTGTTTTTGTGTAACGTTATTAATAGCACCGGAAAGACCAGTTTCTTTGGCTGCCACAAAGAGTAAGTCTCCGTTTTTCAAATCTGAAGCAGGAATACTCTTACATCCTGAAACCAGATATAAAAGAAAAGAAACCGTTATTAATAAAAACCTACCTTTTAAGATTCTTTTCATAGCATTCAATCCATTCATCTACAGTCATTCTTTTGCTTAATTCAGCAATAAGATCTAAAGGAATATCATCTATCTTCTTAAAACGTACACAGGATTTTCCCATATCAAGCTTTCTTTTAGAATACTTTGGAAATTCAGAAACAAACCACTCCAAAAGCTCTGGTTTTGAATATATTCCCATATGATACAATGCAATAAAATTTTTCTGCGAAGCCAGTCCCATAAAGGGTAAAGGCGTACCCGGCGTGCAGTGGTATCCGGAGGGGTATGTTTCCAAAGGAACATCCCATCCTACCATTCCGTAACTTACTCCTTGCTTAAAACCTTTGGGTAAGTTATTATCTATAGTATCAAATAGCTTTTTAAAAATCTCCTGTCTTTCTTCAGGAATCTTTGAAATATAATCATTTACTGAAACTGCGGGAATTTGCATTGTAATTCATTTTTATAATTCCAAAATAACAAAATTTCTATGAATAACTGTTTAAATTTTTAAACAATAAAAAAGCAGCTATTCTTTCAAATAGCCGCCTTACATTTTATTTGACAGCAAACTACTGCTTAATCGCTTTTACTGTTGATTTTGAACCGTCTTTGAAGTTAATGGTTACTAAGTATAAACCTGCATTCAACTCTCCTAAGTAAAGTTGTTTTGAAGGATTATCAATAGTTTTCACCACTCTCCCTGTCACATCCGTAATAATTACAGATTTCATATCTTTCGTTTCAGCGATATTCAATATATCTTTGAACGGATTTGGATGGATTTTAATCTGTTTTTCATCAGCATTAACTTCAGAAGTACTCAAAGGTATTAGCTCTACTATAAAATTATCCACATAGAAGTTATAATCAGGTAAATCGTTCACCGATCCCTCACTGCCATAGAATGCGAATACAGTATTCGGGCTTATATTTCCGGTGAGGTTATATATATAAGTATTGGTAGAATTAGATGGCGTATTGTTAACATCCCAAGTCTGAAGTACAGTCCACGTTGTTCCACTATCATTAGAAACAAGGAATTGTACAACATCATCAGAGCCCATTGCTGAAGCAGTGGTTCCTGAGAAAGTAGTTACTCCATAATCGAATTTCACTCTATACCCCCCGGCAGACAAATTAAATGGTATAGTTTTCAACCACCCAACTCTTGTATTGCTGTAAAGCTCCATTCTTATTGCTCCGGTACTTCCTGAATTCAGGAATCCGTCCACAGCCCAATACGCAGTGTTTCCTGTAGGGCCCGTTGCAGGAGACCCGCCGGAAAGCGCATTTGTCCAGCAGGTACCCGGAATACTGCTAAAATCATTAGTATATGAAGGGACTACAGAGGCACAAGGCGTGGTAAATGTTGCCCCTAATGACCATTCGCTTACATCACTGGCAGAACATCTGGATCTCACCCAAACATAGTATACTGTTGTAGCAGATAACCCGTTCAACGATGCAGAAGTTGTAGTAGAAGTAGCAGAGTTGGTAGCATCTAAAATTGTAGCAGATGTAGGTGCCGTATTGGTTGTGCTATAATACACCTCATATCCCATTGCAGGTAGTGCAGCAGGTGCCGTCCAACCAATTGTTGCTGTATTTGCAGCAACGTTTGAAGATGTAACAGCAGTTGGCTCTACACAGCTAGGAATATCCTGAACCGTAATATTATCAAGATAAATTGAACGGCTGCTAGCACCCATGCCGTGCTTGAATGCCAGCTGTAGATCAGAACCTGCAGGAATATTAACGGTATATTGGGTATGCGTAGTGGTTAAAGCAATAGCGGAACCAATTTGTGTAAAAGAAGCAGGATCTGTAGGGTTTGATAAAGTGCCCACTAATAAGGTATAACCAGATCCTCCCGCCTTCGCGTAGAATCTTACACGTTTGGTACCGTCCGAAAGGTTTATAGTTGGAGGTGAAACTAACATTTGACTTCCCGTTGTACTAGACGAATTGTTTAGATAATAAGAATTAGGCGCCGAATAATTATTGGATGCAACCACGTATCCATATCCCGCAAATGACGCACTTTCCAAATAAGCCCAACAGCTCGGCGCATTAGGACTTGTTGAATTACCCGTACTGGTAGTATCAAAATTTTCAGTATACGGAACAGTAAAGGTAGAACAAGCCGTTTTAAACGTTCCTGCAAAAGACCATACACTTTGACCTGTTGCAGTACTACAGTTAGATCTTACCCAGTAATAATAGGTAGTATTTGAATTAAGACCTCCAATGGTCGTACTAGTACCCGTTACTCCCGGATAAGTGGGTGTTGTCGTACTTGTAGGTGTTGTGTTGGAAGTACTGTGATATACATCATAGCTTACAGCATTAGAGGAAGCGGTCCAAGAAACTAAAGCAGAATTAACCGTTATCCCTGAAACAGGCTGTAAAACAGGAGGTGCACAGTCTGAGTACACATCCGCTGAAAAAGCAAAAATATTAGGTATTCCGGTTCCCGCTGTTTTTGTAACCGTCACACTTTGGATAAGCTTCGTTTGATTAGTTGCATCTATTACCAGCTCGTTCTGATATAACCTTGGATTAGTACCTCCTTCAGGTGATGGAATATCGTCATTAGCAGTAGAAGGGGTAGTCGGTTTTTTAATTCTTCCGAATCCCTGAATCGCAATATTGGTACCGGTATACCAGTCAGCAATACTAATTCCGGTAAATTGCTGGCTCGTGCCATCTGAAAAATTTACAGTTACAGAAACTGTTGACCCACCACTACCACTGGTAGAAAGCATATACAATTTAGTAGCTGCCTTGGGAACAGTAAAAGTAAGAGTTCCGCTGTCGTTTGCAGCAGCCAGTCTCAATGAGTTATTCCCACTCAGATTTCCCAATGTATAGCTGAGCCCCGGAGTACTCGCAACAACAGAGTTGATAATGCCGTCAACAGGAATACCAAATGTAATAGGTGCACTCGTGGAAGTTAACTGGAAATCTCTGGCAACAAAGGCATAAGAAACTCCATCTACATCATTATTGGTAGAAACAGATGAAGAACCTACCCCGTTGGCAATTACATCAGCTGTGTATCCGGATTGCACCGGCATGGTCTGGAAATTTTGCGCCATGATAGCAGACGCAGAAAGAAGAGCTATAGCATTTAAAGCTCCAAAAAGTAGTTTTCGTTTCATTTCACTTAGTATTATCGTTGTAAATTAAAAAAAAATTAATATTAAAATATTTTTTATAAAAATAATTGAACGTTTTTATAAAATATAATAGAATTTAATCAAAATAATATAATTAATTGTCTTTTATAGAAATAAATAAAACCTAAGAAGAAATCAAGAATAATATCTTAAAATATTAAAAAAATTAAATAAACAACAATCCAAAAATACCGTTAACTTCAACTCATTTTCATACATATTTTAGTATTGAAAAATTAAATCTTATTTTTGCCATACAAATTTTTGAACAATGCCGAATATTTCAAACAGAGCACAGCACATGCCACCTTCTCCGGTGAGAAAGCTGGTTCCTTATGCTCTAAAAGCAAAACAGAAAGGAATAAAAGTATATCATTTAAATATCGGGCAGCCTGATATTGAAACTCCGGAAACGGCTTTGAATGCATTAAAAAATATTGATTTAAAAGTATTGGAATATGCTCTTTCAGAAGGCAATCTTGAGTATAGAAAAGCCCTTACGGATTATTATCATTCTTTAGATTTTAAAGATTTAACCCCTGATAATTTCATTGTAACCAATGGCGGATCAGAAGCATTGAATTTTGCCATTTCCACTCTTTGTGACGAAGGAGACGAAGTTATTATTCCAGAGCCTTATTATGCTAACTACAATGGCTTTACCAGCACATTCAATGTGAATGTAGTAGCCATCCCTTCTACTATTGATACCGGCTTTGCACTTCCTCCGATTGAAGAGTTCGAAAAGAAGATTACCGATAAAACGAGAGCAATTATCATCTGTAATCCGGGAAACCCAACCGGCTACCTTTATACCCGTGAAGAGCTTCAGCAATTGGCGGAAATTGCTTTAAAGCATGATATTGTTATTATTTCCGATGAAGTTTACAGAGAATATGTATACGATGGAAAACAACAGGTTTCCATGCTTGCATTTCCCGAATTGAGCGAAAATTGCATCATTATTGATTCTGAGTCCAAACGTTATTCCATGTGTGGGGTAAGAATCGGATGCATGATCACCCGTTCTAAAAAAATTCATGATGCAGCCATGCTTTTTGCACAGGCCAGACTAAGCCCGGTTCTTCTGGGACAGATTGCCGCTACTGCAGCACATCAGAATGACGGAGCCTACATTCGTGCCGTAAGAGAAGAATACACCCATAGAAGAAACACCCTGGTTGATTTATTAAATGCTATTCCCGGGGTAATCTGTCCTAAACCCAAAGGGGCATTCTATTGTGTTGCCGAACTTCCGGTAGACGATACGGAAAAGTTTGCACAATGGCTGCTGGAGAAATATTCCAATAAGAATGAAACCATTATGGTTGCTCCCGCAGGTGGCTTCTACAGCGATCCTGAATTAGGAAAAAAACAGGTTAGAATTGCCTATGTATTGAAAGAAGAAGATTTAAAAAGAAGTGCTGAAATTTTAAAAGAGGCACTGGAAAAATACAGATCCGAATTCAGCCTATAACCATATAAAATGTCAGCAATATCTACTTGTCACTTGAAAATAATCTTTTCAACATTTGTATTGCTGACATTTTTTTTCTGTCAAAAAAAAGAAGCCAAAACTCCTTCCAGTCCCACTACTGACACCATCACATGGATAAGCCTGTCATATATTGGCGGACATGCAGGAAGCTACAGAATTATTAAAATTACAAATGATTCTATTTTTGCCGAACGAGGGGCTACAGCTCATAAAACTCATCGACAAAAAAGCCTTCCGATAGATTACAAAGTATGGAAACAGCTTATTTCATCTATTAATATCAAAAGCTTAGATAAGATCGAAAGCTCCGCAAGTATTCAGTCTCTGAACGGAATTGATGAAACATTTCAGATCAGGACTCCAAAAAAATCCTATATTTATGTCAACTCCTATAATGACACCGTTCATTATGGACAGCTGCAAAGATTTAAAGATCAATTAGAAAAAATTCTTCCGAAAGAATATCAATAAACCATGCACGAAAATTTCTCTTTACAACCGTACAACACTTTTGGTGTAGAAGCAAAAGCAAAATATTTTACTGAAGTTCAAACTATTGACGAGCTGAAAGAAGCGCTGAATTTCTCAAAAACTCATGCACTCAGGCTTTTGTTACTTGGAGGCGGAAGTAATGTCTTGTTAACAAAAGATTTCGACGGACTTGTCATTAAAATAAATTTGAAGGGGATTTCCGAAGAAAATGCAGACGAAAATCATATTCTGATCACAGCAAAAGCAGGAGAAAACTGGCACAAGTTTGTAATGTACTGCCTTGAAAAAAACTACGGTGGCTTAGAAAACCTTTCTTTGATTCCCGGAAATGTTGGAACCTCTCCCATGCAGAATATTGGTGCTTACGGAACAGAAATAAAAGATGTTTTTGTGAGTTGTACCGTTTTGAACCTGGAAAACCAAGCGATTGAAACATTCGATCTTGAGCATTGCAGATTTGGTTACAGAGATTCCATTTTCAAGCAGGAGGGTAAAGGAAAATATATTATTTTGGATGTTACCTTTCTATTAACCAAAAAAGACCATCATATTAAAACCGAATACGGAGCCATTCAAAATGAACTGGAGAAGTCAGGAATCAGCACTCCTACTATTCAGGATGTTTCCAAAGCAGTCATCAGCATCAGACAAAGCAAACTTCCGGATCCGGAGAAAATTGGCAATGCAGGAAGTTTTTTCAAAAACCCAACCATTCCTTTGACTCAGTTTGAGAGTTTAAAGCAGCAGTTTGAAAACATCCAGGGATATCCTAATGGAGATCTGGTAAAAGTCCCGGCCGGATGGCTGATTGAACAATGCGGCTGGAAAGGAAAACAAATCGGGAACGTAGCCTCTCATCAACTACAATCTTTAGTCATCATCAATGCAACCGGAAATGCAACCGGTAAAGAAATATTCGATTTTTCTACTGAAATCATCAATTCTGTGAAAGAAAAGTTTGGTATTGAGCTTGAAAGAGAAGTCAATATTATTTAAATATTAATTTTCCATTCTTATCTTAACATTTACTTCAATACTTAATATAACGTATTGAAAAATAGATTATTTTAGCGTATCAAACCTTCAATATGGGAAAAAATTTATCTGACAACGAGTTTAGCAAACTGATTCAGAAACATATTGATAAAACTCATTTTGTTAAGATTTATCTTTCTGAAAAAAGCCCTGATGAGTGTATATTTGGATTCATTCTTAAAAAATCTGATGAATTTCTAATGGTGCAGGAAGTTTCAGATTTTATTTTAACCGGCATTAAGATTATCCCTCATGAACGAATATTGAGCATCAGATGCAATAAATATGACAAAACCCAGAAAAAGATCTTATCCGAAGAACACCTGATTCAATTTAACCACAAAGCTATTGGCAATACCTCACTTAAAAATCCTGAATCCCTATTTAAGTCATTAAAAAAACAGGATTTCCACTGCAGCATTGAAAGCAACAGAAAGAAAAAAGGCTTTTCAATAGGAGAAATTATGGATGTTAATGACACTTCAGTACTCATCCGCAACTATGACCCGACCGGAAAAGTTGATAAAAAACCTCATAAAATTTCTTTCAAAAAAATAGAAATGGTTACTTTTAACGATAATTATACCATAACTTTCAGAAAACATCTTAAAGAATAGAACAAAAAAACCAATGAAAATAGCCATTTTAGGTGCCGGAAATATGGGCTTATCTTTTTCAAAGTCCTTTTTGAAATATGAACTGATCAAACCTGAAAATCTGCACCTAATCACCAGAAATAAATCCAGAGTATCAAAAATAAAAGAAGAATTTCCTTACTCCAGCATTTCCGTTTTCCAGGATGTTGATGAAATAGATGCTGATCTCATTATTATTGCCGTTAAGCCTCAGGACTTTCAATCCGTCGCTGAAAATATCAGATTTACCTTAAAAGAAAATCAGATGATTTTATCCATCATGGCAGGAATAAAAATCGGAAAGATCCAAAAGCTTCTGCATCACCCTCTTGTTGTAAGAGCGATGCCTAATTCTCCTACCCTTTTAGGAATGGGAATTACCGGTTATACTGCGGCAGACGGCATTTCTTTCAGCCAGCTGATCCATATAGAAAGACTCCTGAACAGCACAGGAAGATCTGTCTACCTGGAAGAAGAAGATCTGCTGGACGGAGTAACAGCTCTTTCAGGGAGCGGACCTGCATATTTCTATTATATTATCGATGCCATGATTAAAGCCGGTGTAGAAATGGGCATTGAAGAAAACCTTTCTAAGCTCTTCGTAAAGCAAACCATGCTTGGTGCTTATCATCTGATCAACAATTCGGAAAAAAGCCTTGAAGAACTGATTAAGGACGTCGCATCGAAGGGAGGAACCACGGAAGCTGCTTTGAGAACGTTTGAAGAAAACCACTTCAAGGACATCCTGAAAAAAGGTATTTTAAATGCAGAGAAACGGGCACAGGAATTAAATGGCTAGTTTATTCTCCAATTGCTTACACATCAACCATCCTAAATAAACCCCAAAGGTATTGAGGATAATATCGTCTACTTCAAAAATACCCATTCTGGTAAAGTATTGGAGGGCTTCCGCAATGATAATAGCCGACATAAAAGTAAAAAGCAGGTTTTTTAGATCTTTCAGCTGAGGAAATACCCAGCCCAGAAAACCAAACGGAATGAACATTACGATATTCCCCAGGACAATAATAATGATATCTTTCCAGGAAATAGTTCCTTCAATAAACCTGATGGTGGATAAGATGGGTTCTATTCTCACCACATTATCATCATACTGAAACCTTCCCATGCCTAAAAACATTAGATATAACAGAAATAATGTATAAGGAACAATAAGTATTTTGTAAAATTTCTTTAACATCATTTGCAAATGTATTCATTTCAAAAACATTAAATTTGTATGTTAATTTAATTTAATGAAATACGTTTTACTTACGCTCATTTCGGCGATGCTGCTGTCCGTTTCATGGCCTACTTACGGTGTTCCGTTTTTTATATTCTTTGCGCTTGTTCCCCTTTTGATGATGGAACACGGGATTTCTAAATTCTCCGGCTATAAAAGAAAAAGCTGGATTGTTTTCGGACTTTCTTACTTATGCTTTATCATCTGGAATATTGTGACTACAGGATGGCTGTATGGATCAAAAAACCCGGATGGAAGCCATTCCCTGATGGCAGTACTATTTCCGGTTCTTGTCAATTCCCTGTTATACTCTTTAGTTTTCCAATGCTATCACTGGTATAAAAATGCACAGGGAACTTACTGGGGGCTGGCTTTTTTTATCGCGATCTGGATGAGCTTTGAAAAATTCCATTTAAATTGGGAGCTTACATGGCCATGGCTAAACCTCGGAAATGTATTTTCAGAATACCCCCAACTTATTCAATGGTATGACACCTTAGGGGCGACCGGCGGAAGCTTCTGGATTCTCCTGATCAATGTTTTTTTATTTTATACGGTAAGGACATGGGAAGCAGGAAGAAAAAGAAAAGATTTGATTAAAAATATTTCCATTGCAGCCCTTCTTATTATTCTTCCGATGATTATTTCATTGATGAAATATAATAGCTTTGATGAAAAACCTGTCGGGCATGTCAATGTCTTACTATTACAGCCGGAGCTTGACCCTTACAATGAAAAATATTTAAAAGACAGCCTTACCATAGAAAATGATCTTTTAACCCTTGCGGAAAAAAATTCAACAGGAAAAATAGATTATTACATCGCTCCGGAAACGGCAATCCCGGGAAGAGGGTCCATATCTGAAACTGCTTTTGAGAAAAGTATGCTTTTAAATAATGTTAAGGATTTCTTATCCAAACATCCCGGATCTGTTTTTGCTACGGGAATTTCATCGCATCGTTATTTTTTCAATGGTGAAAATTTGCCTACAGGGGCTTATCAGATTAATTCCGGAGTATGGGTGGAAAGTTATAATTCTGCGGTACAGATTGTCCCCAATCAAAAAGTAAAAGTTTACCATAAAGGCAAACTTGTTCCCGGCGTTGAAATTTTCCCCTACATGAATGTTTTAAAGCCTGTGTTAGGCGATGCAATGCTTGATTTGGGCGGAACAGTTGCCTCATTGGGAACAGACAAAGAAAGAGTTGCCTTCAGTAACCCTTACAATAAAGGAAAGCTAGCGCCCATCATTTGCTATGAAAGTATTTACGGTGAGTTTGTAACCGATTATGTGAAAAAAGGAGCTAATTTTTTAGCTATTATGACCAATGATTCCTGGTGGGGCGTTACGGAAGGGCATAAACAGCTTCTTTCTTACGCCAAATTAAGAGCCATTGAAACCAGGAGAGAAATTGCGAGATCTGCCAATAGCGGGATTTCTGCTCATATTAATGCAAAGGGCGAGATTTTAGAAGATACTTTTTATGGGGACCAGACAACTTTATTTGCCAAAATTAACCTTTATGATCAGAAAACCTTTTATGTGAGAGCCGGAGATTTTCTTTCCAGATTTTCGATTTTCGCTCTTGGATTTCTGCTCTTTTATTTTCTGATTAAATGGCTCCAAAGAAAGACGTCAAAATAGCGCGTTAAAAATCTTAATTGTTAAAAAATAATCTAACTAATTGGAAAATAAATTTTAAAACATTTGCCTATCTAAAAAATTCTTCGTTATTTTGCACTCTCAAATATTATACAAATAAGAACATCGAGATATGTCAAGAATTTGCCAAATAACAGGAAAGCGTGCAATGGTTGGTAACAACGTTTCTCACGCTAATAACAAAACGAAGCGTCGTTTTGAAATTAACTTATTGGAGAAGAAGTTTTACCTTCCAGAGCAAGATAAGCACGTAACGTTAAAAGTTTCAGCTCATGGATTGAGAGTGATTAACAAGATTGGAATTGAAGAAGCTCTAGAAAGAGCAGCAAGAAACGGATTTATTAAATAATTAAGAAATCATGGCAAAAAAAGGAAACAGAGTTCAAGTAATTCTTGAATGTACAGAGCATAAAGAAAGCGGTATGCCGGGAATGTCAAGATACATTTCTACTAAAAATAAAAAGAACACTACAGAAAGATTAGAACTTAAAAAGTATAATCCGGTTCTTAAGAAATATACTGTTCACAAAGAAATCAAGTAATTTATAAAATATAACTTACCATGGCAAAGAAAGTAGTAGCAACCCTACAAAGCGGTCAGTCAAAAAAAATGACTAAAGTTGTGAAAATGGTGAAGTCATCTAAATCAGGTGCTTACGTTTTCGAAGAAAAAGTAATGAATGCAGACGAAGTAGACGGTTATTTAAAAAAATAATCTACACTTTATTTACAATATAAAAACTACTCAGATTTTGGGTAGTTTTTTTATTTCTATTCAAACTTATGTTTATTTTCGTAAGAAAATATGTGATGAAAAACCTTATTTTTTATGGATTCTTTCTTCTATTTGTAAACAGTTCCTGCAACAAGGCAATATTGAAACAATCCGTTGAAGACAAAACGGGAGTACAGCTGATCGTTCTGGGCAATGTTCAGGATGCCGGTTCCCCCCAAGTGGGATGCCAGAAGAAATGCTGCGAAAAACTATGGTATAAGCCTGATTTGAAAAGAAAAATAATTTCTATAGGTGTAATGGACCACCGTCAGCAAAAAAACTACATTTTTGATGCAAGTCCCGATATAACCTATCAATTACAATTCCTCCAACAAAAAAACAAAACATCCGGAACAGTAGACGGCATTTTCATAACACACGCCCATATCGGACACTATACAGGGCTCATGTACCTGGGGAAAGAAGCGATGTCTTCCCAAAATGTTCCCGTCTATGCCATGCCGAAACTGGCTTCTTTTCTGGAAAATAACGGACCATGGTCCCAATTGGTTGATTACAAAAATATAAGAGTCCGGAAAATGGAAAACGAAGTACCTGTTGTTCTGAGCTCTTCTATAAAAGTAACTCCGATCCTGGTGCCGCATCGGGATGAATTTTCAGAAACAGTCGGTTATATGATAGAGGGTCCTAAGAAAAAAGCACTATTCATTCCCGACATTGATAAATGGAAAAAGTGGAAATATAATATTATAGACTTTATAAAAAAAGTTGATTATGCTTTCCTTGATGCCACATTCTATAATGCAGAGGAGATTGGGAACCGGGATATCTCAACTATTCCCCACCCTTTAGTTGAAGAAAGCATGGAACTGTTTAAAGACCTGAGTCCGGAAGAGAAAAGAAGAATTTATTTTATTCACTTCAACCACACCAATAATCTACTGATTCCCGACAGTCCGGAAAGCAAAACAGTCCTTAAAAACGGATACAATATCGCAAGAACAGGAGACATTGTAGAGCTCTGATTTTAACGGGCAATAACTTCAGTTTAAGGAAGTTTTTTTGCTATCTTTGTTCACCGGATTATTAATCAGCTCACTATGAAAAAGACTTTTGTTCTGATTTTTACAGTGATTTTTCTATTTTCATTCAGTCAGAAGAAAACAATGAACAACATAGAATATAAAAATTCCTCAAAAGTTTTCACCATCAAAGGATTATCCCAATCCATAAGCATTGATTGCGGAACGTCTACTATGATTCTCCTGTCCGGACAGGTTCCGCTAGATGCAGAAGGAAACTTAGTCGGTAACAATATTGAGCAGCAGACACAACAGATTTTTAAAAACATTGAAAACATTCTCAAAGAGTATGGAGCTACCGGGAAAAATATTATAAAACTGGGAATTTTCACAACAGATATCTCCAAAACCCCGGATTTCAGAAAAGTGCGGGATTTATATATCAACCTTCAAAACCCTCCTGTAAGCAGCCTTATAGAAGTAAGCCGTCTTTTCAGAGATGATGTACTTATAGAAGTAGAAGCTACAGCAGTTATTAATAAACAAGAAAAACAATGAGTTGGTTTAAAAATATTTTCAAAAAAGAAGAGAAAGAAACATTAGACAAAGGATTGGAAAAGTCCAGCCAAGGTTTCTTTGAAAAAATGACAAAAGCCGTAGTCGGTAAAAGCAAAGTGGATGATGAAGTACTGGATGATCTGGAAGAAATACTTATTGCTTCCGATGTCGGTGCATCAACCACCATTAAAATCATAGAGAGAATTGAGGAGCGTGTTGCCAGAGACAAATACGTCAGTGTAAACGAACTGGACAAAATCCTTCGTGAAGAAATTACAGGATTATTGCTGGAAAACCCTCATGCCGGAACCGGAAATATAGATACGTCCAAAAAACCATACGTGATTATGGTTGTTGGAGTGAATGGTGTAGGAAAAACCACCACTATAGGTAAGCTGGCCCATCAATTCAAATCCGAAGGAAAAAAAGTGGTCCTGGGTGCCGCAGACACATTCAGAGCTGCTGCCGTGGACCAATTAACCATCTGGAGCGAAAGAGTGGGTGTTCCGATTGTTAAACAGAATATGGGTTCTGATCCCGCTTCCGTGGCGTTTGACACTGTTCAAAGCGCTGTGGCCCAGGATGCAGATGTAGTGATTATTGATACCGCAGGAAGACTTCACAATAAAGTTAATTTAATGAATGAACTTTCTAAAATTAAAAGAGTGATGCAAAAAGTGATTCCGGATGCTCCTCATGAGATCTTACTGGTTCTTGATGGTTCTACAGGTCAAAATGCATTTGAGCAGGCCAAACAATTTACTGCCGCTACGGAAGTCAATGCTTTAGCTGTTACAAAACTGGACGGCACTGCCAAAGGAGGTGTTGTGATAGGAATTTCCGATCAGTTCCAGATTCCTGTAAAATATATAGGCGTTGGCGAGAAGATGCAGGACCTGCAATTATTTAATGGTACAGAATTTGTTGACTCTTTTTTCAAGAAAAGATGATATTTATCATATTTTCCCTACATTAGTAAAACACATTAATCAATTAATAATTAAAAAATTTACGACTATGGGAATTTTAACTTGGATCATATTTGGTCTTATTGCAGGTGCAATCGCGAAACTTATTATGCCGGGAACACAAGGTGGCGGCTGGCTTATGACAATTATTCTAGGAATTGTGGGAGCTTTTGTTGGTGGGTTTATAGGCAGCGCACTCGGCTGGGGAACAGTAGATGAATTTGATTTCAGAAGCATGCTATTAGCAGTGGGAGGAGCTCTGATTGTGCTCTGGATCTACGGAATGGCGACGAGGAGAAGCTAAAGAAAGACAATAAAAAAACAAAGCCCGGATTTGAATATCAAATCCGGGCTTTTTGTACAATATATAATTTAGTTAATTTTTATCTGGTAAGGCATTTCCATTTTAACTTCAGACTTTAGCTTTTTATCAGTAATCTGCTGCAAAATTTCATAATTAGCTTTTCCAATTTTGTTTTTAATGACTCTTGCAGAAATATCTTCTTCATTCAGGTCACTAAAAATCTGTTCGATCGGAGACATTTTTTTAGGATAAGAGGCTACATGATAAGAGGTGAGCCCCGCTTTCTGAGCCGCAAATTTAACAGCATCATTCAGAGTACCCAGCTCGTCAACCAGACCAATTTGCTTAGCCCTGGTACCGCTCCATACTCTTCCCCCTCCCACACTGTCAATCTGCTCAAAGCTTTGCTTTCTGTTCTGCGTTACAAAATGAACAAATCTTTTATAGGTACCTTCAACACTTCTGGTAATTAAGCTAACCCCATAAGGCGTAACACCATTCAAAGATGAGTAATACTGTGAATTAGCATTAGTGGAAACAATATCCGAACGGATTCCGTTTTTATTGGCAATATCTTTAAAATAAGGTATTACACCGAAAACACCTATGGAACCGGTAAGCGTGTTAGGCTCAGAATAAATCTTATCTGCCGCCATCGCAATATAATATCCTCCGGAAGCTGCATAATCCCCAAAAGAAACAATCAGTGGCTTTTTCTTTTTCAACTGCTGAAGCTCAAACAGAATTTCGTCTGAAGCATTGGCACTTCCCCCCGGAGAATTGATTCTGAATACCACCGCTTTTACTTTATCATTCTTCTGAAGCTCTTTAATATATTTAATATACTTTTCAGAATAGATTTCATTATACTCATCCCCATTATTAATGGAACCTGATGCATATAATACAGCTACTTTATCTCCTGATTTATTCTCATCAGCATAAGAACTGATATATTTACTTAATGAAATTTTATTTAATTTATCATTTTCCTTTAAGCTTAGCTTAGACTTCATCAGTTGATCATATTCCGTCTTCTGAATCAATTGATCCGCAAGTCTGTATTTTAAACCTTGTTCAGGAATCATTCCGTACAGGCTATCTACCACAGTTCTGAATTGGGCTGTATCTATTTTTCTGGAAGAAGCAATTCTTGTAGATGTATTCTTCCAGATATCATTCAGCAGGGTACTAAGTTGTTCCTTATTTTCAGGAGAGATATCATTTCTAAGGAATGGTTCTACTGCAGACTTGAATTTCCCATGGCGGATAACTTCGATTCCAATTCCGTATTTTTCAGCAAAATCCTTAAAGAAAGTAACTTCCGTAGCTAAACCTTTCAGCTCAATCATTCCGGACGGGTTCAGATAATATTTATCCGCAACAGATCCTAAATAATAAGAAGCTTGTGAAACCATATTTCCGTAAGCATAGACAAACTTTCCGCTCTTTTTAAAATCCTCAATTGCATTTCTCAGATCATCAATTTGTGTAATTCCGGCATTCAAATTATCAGCTTCAATGCTTATTCCTTTAATATTATCATCTGTTTTAGCTTTATTGATCGCTTCAAGTGCTTCATAGATCAAAACACTTTTATTTTGACTTTTTATATTGAACAAATCGCTTTGCTCTTCCGTCGGACTATCAATAATTTCTGTTTTTAAATTGATGGTCAATATAGAATTCTTCTTAACAATGGCTTTCTCTCCTCCCATAGAACTCAAAACAAGAGTCATCATAAAAAAGAAGAAAAATACCGCAGACAGTATAAGAATTGCAACTATATTTGCCAAGACACTTTTAAAAAAACTTTTCATAAATCAATCATTTCACAATATGTCGCAACAAAAAGTCATTTTGTTACTCGGAAGTAATCTGGGAGATCCAAAAAAAAATCTGGATCTCGCTTTAGAAAAGCTGGAAAACGGAAATATTGAAATATTAAAAAAAAGTAAATTATTAATTTCACCACCTGTAGAATTTGTCAGTTCCAATATTTTTTGTAATATTGCAACAATAATATTGACAGATCTTTCACCAATTCAGTTACTTAATTTCATTAAAAGCATTGAAATTGAGATGGGAAGGACAAATGATTCAAGAGTCTCAGGAGGCTATACAGACCGAATTATAGACATTGATATCATTAAATACAATGAATTAAATTTTATATCAGAAAGATTAGATGTCCCTCATAAAAAACATCTTTTTGAGAGAGAATTTTCTAAAATATTATTAAAAAATTTATCTAGGAAAACATAAAACATATTGTATGAAATTAGGTTTATTATTATTGGCCGCGTTGCCTATTGCCACTTATGCTCAGGACAGTATTGCAGTAAATTCATCCAATGAATATCCGAATACTTTTTCCTCAGGTTCTGCCAATGTTCAACCTTTTAACAATTCAACCAGAAGATTTAATGACTGGTCTATATCCGTTGGTGGTGGAGCTGCATTCATGGCACACTCAGATCTTACATCTTTTTATGACAAGAAGGTAAACTGGGGATACAATGCATACGTGAGTTTAGATAAGCAAATCACCCATACCTTTGGATTAAGCTTGATGTACCAGAGGGGTGAAACAAAACAGCAAGCTCAGCTTGATGGAGCTGCAGGACAGTTGGGCGGTGTTGCAACTGCTACCACAAAGTATAACCAGGTTGCTTTGATGGGAGATATTAACTTCTCTAATCTATTAAGAAGAGTAGATAATCATTCTCCGTACAGATGGGCACTGCATGGCTATGCAGGTATCGGTTTCATGAACTACGATACGTCTTTGCATGACAACAATGAGTTCAGATGGAGCACTTCTCCAGCAAGAATTCCTTTGTTTATTGAGAAAAAATTAGACATTGGATCATTCTTTTATCAAGGAGGTGTCGGCTTGAAATATAAGGTCTCTAATCTTATTGACGTTGAAGCAAGAACAATGTATGTAATAAGTGGTGACGATGAATTTGACGGTGGTGGACATGCAGGTCCCGCTGATTATGATCCCAATTCAAAAGTCTCCAAGTATAATATGATCAGCGAAAGAAGATCTGATAACTTATGGACAGTCAACCTAGGATTGTCTTTCAATCTAGGAAAGCATGAATCTCATTTAGCATGGCATGATCCTCTACAAGAGGCATACTACAGAGCTTATGTGTTAGAAAATGCAGCAGTGGATTTTGTTGTATGTGAAAAAGGAGATAATGACAATGACGGAGTTTGTGACGATTGGGACAGAGAACTTAATACTCCTGCAGGTGCAAGAGTTGATGGAGCTGGTGTTGCTTTAGACATGGACCTTGACGGAGTTATTGACTTATACGATAAGTGCGTAACTGTTCCTGGGCCAGCTGATAACAACGGATGTCCAACGAATAAATAAAAGGGTATTACTCTTTAAATAAAAGAAAAAATCATTTAATTAACTAAATAAAAAATACACTATGAAATTAAGTTTAGCAATTGTTGCATTGGCGCTAGCTGTACCTGCAGCAAGTTATGCGCAAGACTCGACAGCAGTTTCGAATGGAGAATATCCTAACACGTTTTCTTCAGGTTCTGCTAATGTTTCTCCATTTACCAATGGCTCTAAAAGATTTAATGACTGGTCAATTTCAGCAGGTGTAGGTGTACCTCTTGTTCAGTCAGCAGACTTAACATCTATTAAAAATGGTAATGGTAAGAATCTTTTTGGGTATTCAGCATATGTAAGTATCGACAAAGCGATTACTCACGCTTTTGGATTAAAATTACAATATGACAGAGGAGAAACGAGACAAGGATGGTTCAATACTAAAGATCCGGCTCCTTCTAATGCTTCAGCTTACCAGCAAGTGGGTGCAAGAACACAGTATGACGCAATCTCATTATTAGGAGATATCAACTTCTCTAACCTTTTAAGAAGAGTTGACAATCATTCTCCTTTCAGATGGGCATTACACGGATACGCAGGTATTGGTACTTTGGCATACAGAGCTTATCAGAAAGATGAAAACGGACAAAGATTGGCAACTGAGGTTAAACCTTTTAAATTAGGTTCTATGTTTGGACAAGCCGGAGCAGGTTTGAAATATAAGGTGAACAGAAGAATTGACATTGAAGGTAGACTAATGTATGTTGTTACGGGTGACGATGAATTCGATGGTGGAGGTTATGCCTATAGCGATATCAACAGACGTGAAGAACAGGTATCTGATAACTTCTTCAATGCAACTTTAGGGGTTTCTTTAAAATTAGGAAAACACGAATCTCACTTAATGTGGCATGATCCATTACAAGAAATTTATTATAAACTAGATGTTTTGGCAAATAAAAATCAGGATATCGAAGTTTGTAAGAAAGGTGATGCTGATAATGACGGAGTTTGTGATGATTGGGACAGACAGCTTGATACTCCGGCAGGTGCCAGAGTTGATGGTGCTGGTGTTGCTCTTGATACTGATTTAGACGGAGTAATTGACCTTTACGATAAGTGTGTAACTGTTCCTGGACCAGTAGAAAACAACGGTTGTCCAAATACACCAGTAACTACGGGACCGGTAACTGACGAAACAAGAACATTAGAAGGAATTGAATTTGACTTGAATTCTGACAGAATCTTGCCTTCTAATACCCCTATCCTGAACAACGCTGTTAACTACATTAACTCTTCAAGCGGTTCTTATAATGTAATCGGAGCTACGGATACAAGAGCTTCTGATGCTTATAACCAAAGATTATCTGAAAGAAGAGCTAACAACGTTAAAGATTATCTAATCAAAAACGGTGTTGAAGCTGGAAAATTGAACGCTATCGGTAGAGGTGAAAAAGACCTTAAGTATCCTGAATGTGAGCCTGCAACTAAATGTCCTGAATGGAAAAACAGAGCAAACAGAAGAGTATACTTCGAAGCTAAATAATAAACTTATTATTTATTATATAAAAGTCATGCAAAGCATGACTTTTTTTGTTGTCATACTTTCCTTATTTTTACCCTATGATTTCCTCTCAAGAATTCCAACAGCTCAAATATGAAACCCTCAAACATTTTTGGGGATATGATAGTTTCCGAGATTCCCAGGAAGAAATTATCGATTCCGTGATCACAGAAAAAGACACTTTAGTATTATTGCCTACAGGAGCCGGGAAGTCTTTATGTTATCAGCTTCCTGCCCTATTAAAAGAAGGAGTTTGTCTTGTCATTTCTCCATTATTGGCGTTAATGAAAGATCAGGTGAACCAATTAAAACACCGTAACATCGAGGCAGAATATCTATCCTCAGAATTGGACGAATTTGATGCAGAAGTGATATTCAACAGATGTAAGGAAGGCTTAACAAAATTACTGTATATCTCTCCTGAAAGATTAAACAATACCCAATTCCTTCAAAATATTGAAGACATTCAGCTTTCTTTCATTGCGGTGGATGAAGCGCATTGTATTTCCGAGTGGGGACAGGATTTCAGGCCTAGTTATCAGAATATTAAAGAATTCAGAAAAAATAACCCGGGGATTCCATGCCTGGCTCTAACTGCTACAGCGACTCCCAAAGTTCTTGAAGAAATCAAAACCAAACTTGAGCTTAAAAATGCTGAAGTTTTCCAAAAAAGTTTTAAAAGAAATAACATTAAGATTTTCACAGACGAGGTTTCTGATAAATTTCAGAGAGTTCTGGATATTTTAAAATATAATTCAAGTTCCGGGATCGTTTACGTAAGAACAAGAAAAGAAGCGGAGCTTCTTACCGGTTTTTTGCAAAAAAATAAGTTAAAAAATATAGATTTCTTCCATGCAGGGCTTTCCACGAAAGAGAAAAATATCAAGCAAAACACCTGGAATAATAGTGATCAGCATGTTTTAATTTCTACCAATGCCTTTGGGATGGGAATCGATAAAGATAATGTACGTTTTGTCATTCACTTCTCACCTTCTTCTTCACTGGAAAACTATTACCAGGAAATCGGAAGAGCAGGAAGAGACGGAAAAGACAGTTTCGCATTTTTGCTTTGGAATAAACAGGAAATTGTAAACTTTGACCAGATTTTAAAAAACCAGACTCCAAACAAATCAGAATTTCAAAGGATCATTACTTACCTCTACTCTATTTTCCAAATTGCTGAATATGAAATGCCTGAAAAAGTTTTTGAGCTTAACATGAGCGGAATTCAAAATTTCACCAAATTATCAACGGCTAAAATAAAAAATGTACTGAATTTCCTTCACAATCAGGAGATCATATATTTTAATGATAACAAGAGCTTATCTTCTGTGCAATTATTGATGCAGGCTGATGAAATAGACCAGTTACCTCATAAAGATGCTTATTTTATCGAGCTTTTACTACGCACAGTTTCAGGAATTACCACTCATAAAGTCATGTTCAGTGAACTACAGGTAAGCAATAAAATAGGCGTTGGCGTTGCACTAATCAAAGAGCGTCTTAAAGAACTTCATCAGAAAAATTATCTTGAATATGTAGACGGAGCATTATCGAGTGTAAAATTCTTAAAGCCAAGAGATGAAAGAGCCATCAATGGTGCTTATTGGAACCTTTTCGAGCATATTCAAAAGAATAAGATCAGGAAATGGGAAGAAATGAAATTTTATGTAGAAAATAAGGAATATTGCAAAATGAAACTTATTCTTTCTTATTTCGGAGAAAAGAATTCAAAAAACTGTGACCAATGTTCTGTTTGTGAGCAAAATAAACAGTCTATTTTCGGGAAAAACATTTCCATGCAGATTGTTGATCTGTTAGCGAAAAAGCCTGCGACCATTGAAGAGCTTTCTATACAATTGAGCTACCATCCTAAGGAAAACATTTTAGAGAATCTTATCTTTCTTTTAGATTCCGGTAAAGTGAAAATGTTGAATTTCAGAACGTATATGTTAGCATAATTGATAATTGATAATTGATAATTGATTACGTAATTCTTTAATCTTTCAATGTTTTAATCTTTTAATCTTTAAATCCTCAATAACACTTATCTTTGCACCATGAAATCATTGAAAGTTGTTTTTTTAGGAACTCCCGAGTTTGCCAAAAACTCCCTGGAAGCTATTCATCAATCTCACCATGAAGTAGTCGGGGTTGTAACAGTTGCAGACAAAGCAAGCGGTCGCGGACAAAAAATCAATCAGTCACCCGTAAAAGTTTTTGCGGTAGAAAATAATCTTCCGGTTTTCCAGCCTGAAAAATTAAGAAATCCTGAATTTTTAGAAGAATTAAGAAAGTTGGATGCAGATGTATTTGTGGTTGTTGCTTTCAGAATGATGCCTAAAGTTCTTTTTGAGATGCCTAAACTGGGAACTTTCAATCTTCATGCTTCCTTATTGCCGGATTACAGAGGTGCAGCTCCTATCAATTATGCCATCATTAATGGTGAAGAAAAAACTGGAGCCACCACTTTTTTCATTAATGAGAAAATAGATGAAGGAAATATTTTGCTTCAGGAAGAACTGGAAGTTTTACCGGATGAAAATGCAGGAAGCCTTCACGACCGTTTAATGGAAATAGGAGCTCAATTAGTAGTAAAAACGTTAAATGGCTTAGCCGAAAATTCTATTGTAGAAAAACCTCAGCCAAACGTTGAGCATCCAAAAAACGCTTATAAAATATTTAAAGAAGATACAAGAATTAACTGGAATGCACCATCAAAAACAGTTCATCAGTTTATTTTGGGAATGTCACCTTATCCTGCTGCTTTTACCACTTTAAAAATCGGGGAGGAAGAAAAAGGATTGAAAATATTCGGAGGGAAGTTTGAACTTTCAGATCATGGAAAACCTGCCGGAACTTTAGATATCTCAAAAAACGATTTTAAAATCTATACTCAGGATGGAATATATGAGCCTCTGGAACTTCAGCTGGAAGGGAAGAAAAGAATGAATATTAAAGATTTTCTGAATGGTTTCAGAAATTTTGACGAAATAAAAATGGCTTGATTAATCAAGCCATTTTTATTTCGTCAAAGTCAATTCACAATTGACCATTCACAATTTTATAGCTGTACCATTTCCGTAACCTCTACATCATATCCCCCAACCTGAGGTTTGATATTCGGGTTTTGAGTGATTACCTTGAATTTATTGATTCCCAAATTTTTCAGAATCTGTGTTCCGATCCCGTAATCTCTGTAATTATAAGCTAAAGTAGGACGCTGTTCCTGTCCGTCCTGATAATTCAAAAACTGCTGTAATTTTCTCAATGTATTTTCAGAATTCGAAACGTTGTTGATGAAAATAATCGCTCCTTTTCCTTCTTCATGGATCATATTGGTTACCTTTTCCAATAATGGTTTTTCACCGTTATTCAATCTTGTCAATACATCAAAATAAGAATCTGAAGACTGAACTCTTACCAAAATAGGCTCATCAACTGTCCAGCTTCCTTTCGTTAAGGCAAAATGTACCTGATCATTGGAAGTTTCTCTGAAAGCAAAGAAATCAAATTCTCCATAATGAGTTTTTACTTTTCTTTCTTCAATTCGCTCCACAAGGTTTCCTTTTTTAAGCTGATAATGGATCAGATCTTCAATAGAAACAATTTTCATATCATGCTTCTGAGCGAAGGCATACAATTCCGGTAAACGGGACATGCTTCCGTCCTCATTCATGATCTCACAGATCACTCCTCCTTCTTTTAAACCTGCCAAATGAGTCAAGTCAATGGCAGCTTCTGTATGTCCGGCTCTTTTCAGAACACCTCCTTTTCTCGCACGAAGCGGGAAAATATGTCCAGGTCTCATAAAATCGGTTGGTTTTGATTTTTCATCCATCAAAGCCAAAATGGTTTTCGCTCTGTCACTTGCAGAAATACCGGTAGAAGTTCCGTTTCCTAAAAGGTCTACAGACACCGTAAAAGCAGTTTCTTTAGGATCGCTGCTTCGGCTTACCATAATATCTAATCCAAGCTCATCACATCTTTTTTCCGGAAGCGGCATACAGATCAACCCTCTTCCGTGAACGGCCATAAAATTGATCAGTTCCGGAGTCGTTAATTCAGCTGCACAAAGAAAATCTCCTTCATTTTCTCTGTCTTCATCATCTACTACTATGATTATTTTACCATTTTTAAGGTCTTCGATAGCCTCTGGAATAGTATTTAATTTAATATCAGACATTTTTACTTTTTAAATTTTTGCAAAGATACTCATAAAAATAGGCATGTGCCAATTTATATAAACGGTTTGTTACGCTTTGAATAGAGAGTCTGCTGCTTCTCTGAAAATTCTATAGGAATCCAGTCTTTTCTGATGATCATAAATATGGGAATTGATAATCAATTCATCCACATGGAACCTTTCCTGAAAGTTTTTTAGTTTTTCTTCAATTTCAGGCTGATTCCCGATAAAGCTGTATCTTAATTTTTGTAAGACGGCAGCTTTTTCCATAGGTGACCAGATTTCATCCATATCTTCCACCGGCGGTGCAAAAGGTTTCCTGTCATTTCTTACAATATTAATGAATGCCTGGAATAAGGTAGTAGAAAGCTGATGTGCTTCTTCAGAAGTTTCCGCAGCAATTCCGTTAACACAAGCCATAACATAAGGCTGATCCAATTGTTTGGAAGGCTCAAAATGTTCCCTGTAAATATTGAACGCCATTTCCATTTGTTCAGGAGCAAAGTGCCCTGCAAAAGCATAAGGAAGTCCCAATTCTGCAGCCAACCATGCACTGTCTGTGCTTGAACCTAAAATATACAGCGGAATATCCAGTCCCTCTCCCGGAATCGCACGAACTAAAGATTCAGAATTTTCTTTGGAAAAATATCGTTGTAATTCTAAAATCTGTCTTGGAAACTGTTCATTGATAATGGCTGGATTTCTTCCCAATGCCTGCGCCGTTAACCCATCCGTTCCCGGAGCTCTTCCCAATCCCAGATCTATTCTTCCGGGAAAAAGAGATTCTAAAGTTCCGAACTGTTCCGCTATCACTAAAGAGCTGTGGTTCGGAAGCATAATTCCTCCGGAACCGACTCGTATTTTCTTTGTTCCGTTCGCTATAAAACCGATCAGAACCGAGGTTGCAGAACTGGCAATACTTGCCATATTGTGATGCTCCGCAAGCCAGTATCTTTTATAATCTAAATTTTCCGTATGGTTGGCTAAAGATAAACTGTCCTGAAACGTATCGTGGATACTCTTTTCCTGTTTTACGGGGGCAAGGTCCAGGACAGAAAGTTCAAAATTTTTCATAATTTCAATTGTTAGGTCTGAAAAACCAAACAAATTTATACTATATAAATTACATTAGTTACTTTTTGTAATTGATAAGTCTGATCGATGAATTCAGGAAAAAACTATTGAAATAATTTTCCTTCCACTAATTTTATTATATAGATAAAACATGTCTCCGATTTCTTATATTTGATTGCAAACAATTTGTAAACAAATTTGACATTAGAAATGAATATATTCGGATCCTTCTTTAATAATTTCAAAGTAATTTCTACTAAGAAATTCATTGCTAAACAAATAATGATTAAAGATTTATATGAACACCTTGTTTTATTGAGTCAGAATAAAACTGAATTTGAATTTATTGGAATCAATTCCAAAGGGGATGATTGTATTTATTTTTCAAAAGAAGGTCAAAATTATAATATCGAATATGAGGCAGTCGAAAAAAACCAACTCCCTTACTTCGAAAAAATTAAAAGTTTTGCTTTTAGGAATAATTACACAGCTATTCTGAAAAAATTAATGATGGAATTCCATATTTAATCATCCATACTAATACAGGAACAGATCAAACTATAAAACTCGCAGAACAAATTCAGAGTGAGATCTTTGGAAATACTGAAAGTACTATATATGAGATTGTTCCGTAATAATTAAAAATAAAAAACGATTAAATTATTTTGATCTATCTTTCTGATAATTATAATGATTCAACAAAATCCTGATCTCATTAAACTCAAAATCATTGGGTAGAGCATTCTTCCATTCTGTTAATGTCTCATGTGGTTTTTTATTGAATTCGTCTTCAAAAACTTTGATCTTATCCGAAGTGATCACTCTGGAAATATCCAATAATCCCTGCTCCGCAAATTTGGCAAGATGCCCAATAACGGTTTCTTTTACTAATCCTCTTTCCAAAGCAATTTCAGCGATAGTTTTTCCCTGTTCAAACAATTGGAACGTCAGAACTTGCGAAGGAACTTTGGCAATCTTCAAATTGATTTCTTTATCATTTTTTTCATCTAAAAGCTTCGTTTCCAATAAATGAATGTGTTTTAAGCTGTTCAGATACTCTTCGATATCTTCCAGCCATCTTTTGAATTCTTCGTTGTATTGCTTTAATCCTTTTGAACCTTTGATCTCAGCATAGAATTCTTTTAACGGGTTGAAAATTTTATCTTTTACTTCGGTAAAAAAGAAATTGACTGCTCCTTTTGTTTTGCTTTCAATTTCAGACCATTCTTCTTTCTGATTGATGAAGTTTCCTACTTTCTGAAATAAAACCCTTTCCAGTTTTTCAAAGATTTTTCCAAGGTTTATCGCATCCTGCTTCAACTGGTGATACAGCTGATTGGTTTTTAAATGATCAATACTTTTAGTGGTAATCGATAATTTGTTCCATTCCTCCACTTCCTGCAGCAACCACATGCAGTCAAGGGTTCGAAGCACTTTTCGGATGCTGTAATCGTATTTTTCCTGATTCAGAATAGTTTCTACATGATCATTGGCAAACGTATCACCCTGAAACTGTAAAATCCTGTTGTCCTTAAAGATAACTTCGGGTGTGATCTTAGATTTTAAGACAATGCCTTCCAATGTCCTGCAACGGGAAAGCGCAACGTAAACCTGTCCTGCGGTAAAGCTTTTTCCTGCATCAATGATCACTTTATCAAACGTTAATCCCTGACTTTTATGAATGGTAACGGCCCATGCTAACTTAATCGGAAACTGCTCAAAGCTTCCCAAAACTTCTTCTTTGATATTTTTCTCCGCATCCAGGAAATATTTTTTCTGTTCCCAAACCTCTCTTTTGACAACAATTTCCCTTTCACTTCCATCGAGAATAACCCGGATCTCGTTTTCGTCCAAAGCAGAAATTTCACCCAGCTTTCCATTGAAATATTTTTTATCCGGAGAAATGTCATTTCTGATGAACATGATCTGTGCTCCTACTTTTAATTCCAGATATTGCTCATTAGGAAACTGATTTTCCTTGAATTCTCCAAAAAGTTTGGCTTCATAAGTGGAAGGGTCAACTTTTATTTCCGCCAGTTTCTCCTGGTTGATTTCATCCGCCATTTTATTGTGGGAACACAGGTAAACGTAAGATTCATTTCCAGGATCAAAATCAGGATCATATCTTTCATTCAGATGCTCAAAATCAATATTGGCTACATCTCCGTCACGGATGGCATTCAAAATTTCAAGAAATTCTTCGTCGGATTGCCTGTACACTTTGGTCAATTCAATCGTAATCAGAGGAATTTCCTTAATGGCATGGCTATCAAAAAAGAAAGGTGATTTGTAATAGAGTTTTAAAATATGTTCATCTCTCACCACCGGCGGAAGCTGATACAAATCTCCAATGAACAGCATCTGTACTCCCCCAAACCTTTGGTTATTTCTTCTGATAAACCTCAACGAGAAATCCATCATATCAAGAACATCCGCTCTTAACATGGAAACCTCATCAATGATCAGTATTTCTACCTCTCTCAGCAGTTTTAGCTTATCTTTTCGGTATTTAAAATGTGGCATCAGATCAGCAATATTATTTGCCAAACTACCGTCAATACGATCTGTGGTTGGTAAGAAGGTCCTTAAAGGCAAACCAAACATAGAATGAATGGTAACACCTCCTGCATTGATTGCTGCAATTCCGGTGGGTGCTACTACAATATGTTTTTTTTTCGTTTTTTTTACAAAATCATTAAGGAAAGTTGTCTTTCCCGTTCCTGCTCTTCCCGTGAGAAAAACACTCCTGTTGGTATGCTCCAGTAAGTCAAAAAAATGATTGTTCATCGCCATCAAAATTACGGAAAATGAATGGGAAAATATTGTAATGGCATAAATTTTGAAAAATCCCTGATACAATATTATTCTATGAAAAAAACATTCCTGTATATTCCTTTTATAGCTTTGGCTATCGTTTCCTGCAAGAGTACAAACACTTCAGACCCGAATACTCTTCCTAAGGATATTTCCGAAAGGCCGGTAGATGAAAGCAGCCAGAAATATGATAACAGCCAACTTGAAAAAATCAAGGCAGGAATTGATTCAGAGATTGCAAAAGAGAAATGTACCGATCCCAATGAATGGGCGTTTTCTCCGATAGGTTCAAAAGCATGTGGCGGGCCCGTAACTTATATTGCGTACCCTAAAAAACTGGAAGCTGCCATTTTACCTAAAATCCAGGACTACACCAATAAAATGGCTGAGTATAATAAGAAATATAATATCACCTCTGACTGTATGATGGCCAATGAACCAACCTCTATAAAATGTGAGGATGAAAAAGCTGTTTTAGTGTATCAATAAAATATAGAAGCCGATTGATGACTTAAACCCTCAGGCTATTTGACACTAAGGATAAAAAACTCCGCCTAAGTTTTTAGGCGGAGTATTATTTTATATTTAAAAATATTATTCTTTATACCACGAAGAATATTTCACATAATTATCTGCAATCCTGTTCACTTCCCCTTCTAATAGTTGTGCAGAAATATCTTTGATTTTTCTGGCCGGAATACCGCCCCACACTTCGCCCGATTTAATATGGGTTCCCTGCGTCACTACTGAGCCGGCTCCTACAATAGAATTCTCTTCAACCAGGCAATCATCCATAACAATGGCTCCCATACCGATCAGAACGTTATCCTGAATGGTACATCCGTGAACAATGGCGTTGTGCCCGATGGAAACATTATTTCCAATATTTAACGGATGTTTCTGATAAGTACAATGCAGCATGGCATTATCCTGAACATTCACTTTATTTCCCATTTTGATGTAATGAACATCTCCTCTTATCACAGCATTATACCAAATACTGCAGTCTTTTCCCATCACCACATCCCCGATAATGGTTGCTGTTTCTGCCAAAAATGTATTTTCTCCGATCTGTGGTGTTTTTCCTAAAAGTTCTTTTACAAGTGCCATAATTTTAATTTGATAATTTGGAAAATGGATAAGATGAAATGAGTTAGTTGAAAGTCAAGTTTCAACTTCATAATTTTTAAATTAGAGTGATAGCAAAAATCTAACTTCTAACTCATCACTTCTAACTTCTTATCCGTATTTTTGTATCTCAAATTTAACGAAAAAATGCGTAAGATACTTATAGAGCCAACAGAAAACCCGAAAGTGATGAAATTTGTAGCTGATTACAACTTAATTCCGGGGTCTCTGGAGTTGGACAGAAGTTCAGATATCTCGGAAATTCCTCTTGCCCAGGAGCTTTTCAATTATCCTTTTGTGGAAAGAGTTTTCATCACGGCCAATTTTGTGGCAGTGGCCAAGCAGGAAACCGTAGAATGGGAACATGTAGCCGAAAGTCTGAAAAATGTAATTGAAGATGAACTATTGGCAAACCCGAGAATTTACCTTCAAAAGAAAAAGGAAATGTACCAGATTTATGCGGAAATGACTCCTAATCCTAATGTGATGAAGTTTGTTTCCAGTAAACTGCTGATGGATGGTTTCGTTGAAGTGAAATCAAGAGAAACTGCTGAGGAAGTTCCTTTGGCACAGGCTATTTTTAAGGAATTTGACTTTGCTCAGGAAGTTTTTATTTCCGACAATTTCGTTGCGGTTACCAAAAATGATTCGGTAGAATGGCATCAGATCATGATGGCGGTTCGTGGTTTCATTGCGGAATATCTACAGAACGGAGGGGTAATTTCCAACCTTGAGCCTCAAAAGCATGAAAACCCTGTTGAAAAGATCATCAACAGAGATTATACGGATTATGAGCAGAAGATTTCTGATATCCTAAATGAATATGTTGCTCCTGCCGTAGAAAATGACGGTGGAAAAATTTCATTAATGGAATATGATGAAAGCACCAAAACGGCAAAAATGCTTTTACAGGGGGCCTGTTCCGGTTGCCCAAGTTCAACAGCTACTTTGAAAAACGGGATAGAGAATATTTTAAAGCAATTTGTTCCTGATTTAGTAGAAAAAGTAGAAGCTGTTAACGGATAAAAACATAAGTAATCAGTAATACATAATAAGCAATAAAAATTACTCATTACCAGTTACTCATTATTTATAATTTATGAAAGGAATTTTATTAGTCAATCTCGGTTCGCCAAAATCTACGGATGTAAAGGATGTAAAGGAATATCTTGATGAGTTCCTGATGGATGAAAGAGTAATTGATTACCGTTGGATCTTCCGTGCACTTTTAGTCCGTGGAATTATTTTAAAAACAAGGCCTCCTAAATCTGCTGAAGCTTATAAAACAGTATGGACGGATGAAGGGTCTCCATTAATTGTCATCACTGAAAAAATTCAGAAAAAACTGCAAAAGCTGGTAGATATTCCTGTAGAAATAGGAATGAGATATGCTGAACCAAGCATTGAAACCGGAATTCAGAGATTGGTTGACAAAGGAGTTTCTGAAATTGTTCTTTTCCCACTGTATCCGCAATATGCGATGAGCACAACGGAAACCGTGATTGAAAAAGCAGAAGAGGTAAGAAAGAAAAAATTTCCGGGTGTCAAAATCAATTATATACAGCCTTTTTATAACAGGGATATTTATATTGACTGCTTATCTGAAAGTATTAGGGAAAAGTTACCTGAAAACTTTGATGCTTTACAGTTCTCTTATCACGGAGTTCCGGAAAGGCATATTTATAAAACAGATCCTACCAAAACCTGTAATCTGAACGATTGCTGCTCAAGGGATGATAATCCGAGCCACCAGTTTTGCTATCGACATCAATGCTATAAAACCACCGAATCCGTTATTGAAAGACTGAACCTTCCAAAAGAAAAAACGATCGTTTCTTTCCAATCCAGATTAGGTAAAGATAAGTGGATCGAGCCTTATACCGATGAAACATTGGAAACTATTCCTAAAAAAGGAATAAAAAATCTGGCTATTGTTTGTCCGGCTTTCGTTTCAGATTGTTTGGAAACTTTGGAGGAAATTTCCGTAGAGGGTAAAGAGGAGTTTTTACATGCGGGCGGAGAAAACTTCCATTATATTCCCTGCCTGAATGATGAAGACCGATGGATTGAAGTGATCAAGATTTTGTGTGAAGAAAAACTGAATGAGTTTTATTTAGTTTAGAAATACTTACAATAAAAAAAACCTCCAATAACTGGAGGTTTTTATTTTTACTTATAGAGACTCTTCAATCCGTTATCGCTTCGTTCAGAATGACAATAGAAGCATTATCTCACAGGTGTTCTGAATTCTCCATACCCCATTAAACCATCATAATTCCTGCCAAACGGAGCAAAATATAAAAATGCCTGATAAAGATTTTCTGTCTGCCAGAAATTCCCGTTCACCTCTCCGAAGTTTAAAGTTCCATCAGATTCTTTTGTAGCCAGAATATAGTTGTAGAACCCTTGCTTCATATAAATTCTTGCCACATATTTTTTATTGGCCTCATCATATTCCATCTGATATTCTTTCTTAGGTTGGAAATCATTAAATCCTCCCAACACATAAATATCTTTATCCATTTTATCAGAATCCAGAGAAAAATATACCCATGCATAATCTGCTTCTCTTTCCGCATTTCTTTCGATTCCCATATCATTTCTCCTGTAATACCAAGCCCCGTTTACGTCCGGCTGATATTGATAGTTTAAAGGATACGCCCAAACCGGATGCAGATAGGTATTATTCACACCGTCTTTTACTTCTGTGGCCCGAACCATATCCGCAGCCATATCTATATTCTTATTATCGAAGTAATAAAATTCATTGTTTCCGGGGAAAGTAAGGCTCATTTGCTGAAAAAGCAGTTTACCTCCTAAGGTTGCGCTGGGCTTTAAGTTATTCACTGTAACATTTGGATTGTTATTCTGCATAACATTCAAAGACATAGAGTTTACATTCGAAGTCACATCGCCTCCTTTTGAAACAGCCTGTACTTCTACTCTTTGGTTAATGTCCGGATTTTTTGCATCTGCAATCCTGGAAACATTCAATGCTATAGCAGCAGTATCTTCCACTACATAAAATCTTCTCTTAAAAAGAGGTTTTTCCGCAGAATCTTTATAAACAATAAGCTCAAAATTCCCGGAGATTTTCGGCTGCATTCTTTCATTGGGGAACGTTAATGTATAATGGGTATAAGCCTGTAGCGTGTTGAACGAATATTGAAACTGATCCAGCAGTCCGTTTAAACTTCCTGTCGCAAATTCCGTGAAGAAAAGATTATCATCATTCCAGTTCCGATCATAATGTTTAATCGTATATCTGTAAATCTGGCTGGAGTTGGTAAGGTCATCAAAACTCAGAACCAGTCTTTCTCCAAACTTAATAACAGGAGTTTCATCATTCGTCTGCGGGTTGAATAATTGTATACTTTGGATATTCTGTCCAAAAACCAATCCGCTTAAAGTCAATAAGAATATTCGTAATGTTTTCATTATAACGAAGATAACGAAAAATCAGCATTTTCTTAATAATATCGTATTTTTGGTGAAAATATTCAGAACATGCTTCAGATTCAAGGTTTCGTATTCAACTTTGCAAGCGAAAACACCTATATTATTTTCAATGAAAACAAAAATGCCTGGCTGATTGATCCGGGAAATATGAATGAACAGGAGACCAAAGCGATTGGTGATTTCATTAGCAGCAATGGACTAAAGATTCAGAAAATCCTTCTTACTCATGCTCATATTGATCATGTTTTAGGGTTGCAGTGGGCCTTTGACACTTTTAAAGTTCCTGTGACGATGCATCAGGAAGACCGGGAAGTTTTGGATATGCTTCAGGCAAGCGGAATGAGATTCGGATTTCAGATCAATCCTGTAAAAGTGGATGTTGAATACATCAATGAAGGCGATGTCCTTGATCTGGATGGCTCAACGTTTAACATCTATCATGTTCCGGGGCATTCTCCGGGAAGTGTGGTGTATCACAACGAAAACCAGAAATTCATGATCTCCGGTGATGTCCTTTTTGAAGGAAGTATCGGCAGAACCGATTTATATAAAGGAAATTACGACCTGCTTATTGAAGGAATCAGAACAAAGCTTTTCATTTTAGATGATGATACACAGGTTTTCTCAGGGCATGGAAATCCTACAACGATCGGATTTGAAAAACAGTATAACCCTTTTTTGAAGTAGAGATTCGAGATTCGGGTTGGCCCCCCGGATAATAAATACAAAAAACAATACAACCGTTTCAGTTTGAAACGGCTGTATTTTAAATATAAGTAAAAAGTTTAGAAATCCAATGTAATGGAAGCTCTTGCGGCAGCGCCCATGATAGGTCTGGCCATAATGATCCCGTCTCCGGATGGAGATCCTGCTCTTGGGTCACCTTCTGTAATACCAATCGTGTTGAAGATATTGGTTCCGTCAACTGCAAAACGTATTTTCCCTAACTGATAAGACATTCCTGCTCCAAATTCCGTGAAGGAAGGCAGTGTCTGTTCATTTTTCTCATCTTGGAAGCGTTTTCCATAGTAATTCATGCTCACATACGTTCTCCATTCCTTTGTAATGTTGATAGCAGGTGAAATATTGAAGTAGAATTTAGGCATTCTCCTTACAGAATTTCCATCATAATCGAATGTAGACCCGTCAGAATTTCTTCCCGTAAAATCATTATACTTAGGATTTTGGAACGTTCCATTGAATGTCACTTCTAATACATTGTTGAATAATCTTGCATATCCTTCCAATTCTACCCCAAGATTGGTCGTATTGGCAAATTTATTTTCAGAAGTTCCGTCTGAATAGACATCTGTAAAGGAAAGATTTTTAAGTGTTGAATAGAATGGAATCACAGCCACATCAAATGTGCGGGAGTAATATTTGTATCCTAATTCCAATTGATCTGTGTATACAGGCTCAATTTTACTTAAATCATTCATATTATTATAATAGGCTTCTTCATTCGGAGACCTGAAACCATGAGAGAAACGGGCGTAAACGGCATTTTCCCTATTGATCTTATAATTAGTCGCCAATGTATAAGACACTTTACTGATATCATAGTACCAATAGGTAAATTTATTTCCTAAAACAGACATATTATCATCTGCCGTTGTCGTCCAGAAGCTATAGGTTCCATCTGTTGTCAAATCAGAATTATTCAGGTCTGATGTGATTGTGTTTACGCCATAACCTTTGTAGAAATCACGGCTATAACGGATTCCTCCATTAAAGCTTAATTGATCTGTGAAATTATAGTCCACATTTAAATACACATCATTCAAGCTTCCCTGAATCTGAGAATCTCTCAAAAGGAAAGACATATTGGTCACTCCGTTGTAGGTTTTAGAATACCCGGAATCACCCGGAGACAGAGAAGTATCTACTAAATTCAGCAACTGTGGCCTGTCTGTGGCTGTGGTAAGAATATTGCTCCAGTTCCAGTATTGATGAGATTTCCAATTGGATTTATAGAATCCGGCCGTAATGTTTCCTTTATCAAATTTATAATTGAACTGTAAATCATTCACAAAATTATTCATCTGCTTATCAATCGCCCAGAATCCCAATTTCTGAACATACTGAGGATTCATAACTGCCCCTGAATTCACTGATGAATATTGATAATTGTTTCCTGAAATCCCATTACCCGCTACAAAATCAGCAGCCAGCTGTGGTCCTCCTGCAGGGAAGATCCCCGTGTAGTTCATATCAATACTGGTATATTTTGCTTTATTTAAAACCGTAAAATTATCCCCTAAATCATATTTAAACTCAGCGCCTACAACATCTACTTTCGGATGGATCCCATCTTCCAGGCTTCTGCTGAAGAAACCTCCGCCTGCCTGTGGAATATTCAACTGGCTGATTGCTCTGTAGCTGTATGTTCCGTAATTCGGGTCAAATCCCGGGAATTCTTTCAAATCATTTCCGTTCTGAAGCAATGGAATCGGAAGGTAGAATGTATTTCTGTCGTTTAATTTTTTATAGTAGACTTTTGCATATCCTTTATCGAAAACATATTTCAGATTGGCTTTGATCTGCCCTCCATTATTGGCTTTAAATCCTGTTTTTCTGATCCCGTCATCCGTTCTGTAAAACCCTCCGATATTGAAAAACAATTTATCCTCAATTAAAGCACCTCCTAAGTTAACATCCGTACGCATTAATCCGTAAGTACTTGTCTCCAGCTTTGCGACTCCCCTAAAGGTATTCGTCCCTTCCTTAGAAATAAAGTTGATCAACCCTCCCGGAGAATTATTGGCATAAATAGACCCGGAACCTCCTCTCAATGCTTCCAATCGGCTTACCGTGTTATCTACACGGAAAAAATTATCTGCATTGGCAAACTGTAAAGCCCCGTCTTCAAAAACGGGCAATCCGTCTTCCTGCACCTGTACGAACTCATACGCTCCGGCAGAAGGAATACCTCTTGCAAAAAGGTTATTTCCCACTTCCCCTCCTGAAGTTTCTACGGCAAATCCCGGAACTCTCTGCAATAAAGCTGCTGCACTCACCGGATTCTGCTTCTGGATTTCTTTTGCACTGAATGTAGAAATTGCGGTACTGGATTCTATTTTCTTCTTAGGATTGGAGTTCCCTGTAATGACCACCTGATCGATAGAATTCGTTTTAACGGAATCCTGAGGGGTTTCCTGCGCATACGTATTATTGAAATAAAGCGTAGCTATTCCGGCAATTAAAAAGATTGATTTTTTTTTCATAGCCATATTGATTTTTATTTGTTTAGTTTTGTTTCAGTTGTAAATAGACGCCGTTCGTCCATCCGAATCCATCCTGGTTGGGATATTCTCCTCCACCGGCAATGGTTTCCGTATCCAGAGCATTATATTTTTCCATGAGCTTCCCTGTATTGTTGTATACCCTTTCTACATTGGAGCACCAGTTGTTTTTTATAACTTCAGCCAATTCATTAAAACCATAGTTTTTCATCGCTTTAAAACCCAGCCATTGATAAGGCGCCCAAGCATTCGGAAGATCCCATTGCTGACCACTTTGCTTAGTTGTGGTGACCAATCCTCCCTGGTATAAAAATTTTTCCGATATCGTTTCGGCTACTTTTTGAGCCTGTTCTTCACTGGCTAAGCCCAGAAATAAAGGATAAAGAGCAGCAATATGTTCAGACGTTGTGTTTTTGTGTTTTTTTATATGATAATCTCTGTATATTCCTGTCTTTTCATCCCAGAAATAATTATCAATCATCTGTCTTCGACCTGCTGCTCTTTCTGTATAATAATTGTGTTTTTTTGTCAAATCCTGAAGTTTTGAAGATTTGGCCAACGTGGTTTCCAAATGCCATAAAAGACAATTAAGATCCACCTGGGCCAGATTCAGGGTTTCTATGGTCTGTATGGTTTCTCCGTCTGCAAACCATCTGCTGGAAAAATCCCAGCCGGATTCACAGGCACTTCGTATGTTTCTGTAAAATTCTTCGGAGGTGTTTGGGTTATCTTCAATATCGATTAAATAACTTTCCGGACGGGGAGCATTTTCAGTATCATAATAACGGTTAAGAATATCCCCATCTCCTGTTTTCACTACCCTTTTAATACATGAATCATTATCCAGCCACTCTTCCCCATTCATCCAGAAAGCATATTCTTTCTCTAAAGTATCATGATATTTGAGATAGATATTTTCATCACCTAGTGTTTCAAATAACAACTCCAACATCAAAGAAAAATATGGTGGTTGTGAACGGCTTAGAAAATGAGTTCTGCTTGCATTGGGAACAAATCCCACATTTTGAATCAGATAAGAACAATTCTCGATAATATTTTCCATCATCTCTGTTCTACCCGAAACCTGTAACCCCAGCATGATAAAATAGCTGTCCCAGTAGAAAAATTCATTAAAACGTCCTCCCGGAACTATATAAGGCTTTGGAAGCTTTAATAAAGTGCCTTTTTCTTCATAAGCAGTACGGGTAAGCTCATCCCAAAGTTTTTCTATATGCTGTTCTATAGGTAATTGATCTTCTCTCTGAATGGAAATTCTAGCCCCTAAAAAATCAAAATTCTCCAATACAAAAGCTTTTAAATCAAAATCCTGCTTTTGTTTTTCTATTTCATATTTCTCATTGATTTCCGAAACAGGAAATAATGGAACTGCATCCGTCATCATTTTCTGATCTTCAAAAATCTGTGCTCTCTGAACATGATCAAAAAGAACTTTAATTTCATTGATATAAAGCTGCTTACTCATTGTTTAATTTTTAGGATTTATTTTAATTCTGTTCATAAAGATGGCCGAGATGAACAGTAATGAAAGGGGGATCAGGGAAAGGTAAAAAGCCTGTTGTCCACTGAATTCCTGAAACACAAAACCTGTAATCATAGACCCGACCGTGCCTCCGATTGCCGAAAAAACTACGATAAGTCCTGACATTGCACTGTGCAGGTATTTAGGAATGGAGGCCAAGATCACGGAGTTGATACTCGGATAAATGGGTGCAAGCAAACCGCCCATCAATGGAAATAAATACACCACGAGCGGAGCATGCAGCCAACTGGTATTTGTGTTGATATGAATGTTATGAGTTAAAGGCAGTACCAATACGATGCTTATAGCAAAACCTATTACGCAAAAAGATACTACGTAGATCCAACTTAATTTTCTGGAGAAAAAACCGGACAAAAATCTTCCCAAAGCAAAAGCACCAGCTAAAACCGCTCCGGCCTGAATACTCATGGAAGTTGGGACTCTTAAAATTTCCTTATAAAATGTGGGTGTCCAAGTCTGAAAACTCTGCTCTACCAAAACAAAAAGGAAAGCACAAAGCAAAAAGAACAATACTTTTTTATAGCTGAATAAACTTATGCTGTTTTTAATATCTCCCCATAAATCGGTTTTTTCACTTCTTGCTTCTTTTTCATCCAGTTTGGAAAAGAAAAGAAATAAAAATGATAATAATGAAAGCCCTCCCAACACCCAATATACATTCAGCCAATGGGTAGATTCCGGATTATGGTCATCTATAAATAAGCTGAAAAGGACATTTCCGGCCAAGACACCAATCATAAAAAAGCCTTCCAAGAACCCCATAAAACTGGAGTGTTCTTTATCTGTTTCGGTAACAAGCCCAATGGAAGTAAAAACGGAGATTTTTATTAATGCAAAGGAAATTCCCACAATGGCAAATAATAATTTAAAAAACCAGAAATCATTGGAGAAAGGCATTACAAAACACATACAGCTCACTAGAAACAGAGCGATAAGCATAGAGTTTTTAATTCCTATTTTGGGTAGAAAGGACGCCAAAAGGAATGAACAAATAGCAATGGGCAAATCTTTGAAACCTTCCAATACACTTGCTGAAGATTTTGAAATCCCAAAGTTCTGCTGTACCTGAAGGATGACCGTCCCCACAGAATTCAACAGAATGGCAAAAACAAAATAATTTAAGAATAAAACCGCCTTTATATTGAAATTTTTCATTAAAATAATTTCTTGTTGGCTAAGATAGAAGCATTTGCGTTAACATTAATTTAACACAATAAATCAATATTTGAACTATATTAATATAATTATTATTTTTAGCCATAAAATAACATTAATTGAATGAAAGTTACTTTTGAAAGGGTAATTCCTGATGAAAAGAGCTCTTTTCGCACCATTCACAACAACTCTCCTATTTCCGAATTCAAATGGGCATATCATTATCATCCGGAAATTGAGCTCGTGTGTGTGATTTCCGGGAGTGGAACGCGACACGTTGGCTATCATAAAAGCAATTATACAAATGGCGATTTAGTATTAATTGGTTCCAACATTCCGCATTCAGGATTTGGATTGAACTCTATTGATCCGCATGAAGAAATTGTTCTTCAGTTCAGAGAAGAGATTCTTCAGTTTCCACAGCAGGAGACAGAAGCCAGATCCATCAAAAATTTACTTGAGCTGTCCAAATATGGGATTCATTTTCATCACAAAGTCAAAAAATCACTGCTTCCTAAATTAAAGCTCATGCTGGAATCGGAAGGTTATAAAAGATATTTATTATTACTGGAAATACTTTTCGAGCTTTCGAAATGCAAGGATTTTGAACTGCTGAACAAAGAAATCATGCCTTATACTATTATTTCAAAGAATAAAACCCGGCTGGAGAATATTTTCACTTACGTTGAACATAATTATGATAAAGAAATCAGTATTGAAGAAGTAGCCAGGCTGGCCAATCTGACACTCCCCGCTTTCTGTAATTTTTTTAAAAAAGCGACTCAGATCACTTTTACGGAATTTGTGAACCGTTACAGAATCAATAAAGCCTGTTTGCTGATGGCGCAGGACAAAACCATTTCAGAAAGCAGTTATAGCTGTGGTTTTAATAATGTGACCTATTTCAACAGGATGTTTAAAAAGTATACGGAGAAAACGCCTTCGGAATTTATCAAAGACTATTCTCATAATAAGGTGAGTGTGTAGATTCTAGGCTAAGGTTAAGTGTGAGGATGAGATACTTCGACTTCGCTCAACATGACACGAATAGAAATAAGGTGATTGCTTAAAAAAGACTGCGTAATCAGCTTAATCCCTGAGAAAACAAATTGAATAATCTTCAAATAAAAAGCTGTTCATTACTGAACAGCTTCATATTATTTTAGAGGAGTTTAATTATTTCCATTTAATATTACAACCCATACTTGGTCTCTGGATTTCCTCCTGTGGTTCACCCAACAAAAGATTTTCAAAAGCAATAATTAAATCTTCTCCTGTTACTTCTTTATTATTCCCCGGCCTTGAATCATCCATTTGTCCTCTATAGATAAGGTCAAGTTTCTCATCAAAGAAATAGAAATCCGGAGTACAAGCGGCATCATATGCTTTTGCTACAGCCTGGCTTTCATCATATAAATATGGGAAATCAAATTTTCTTTCGATTTGGAATTCAATCATCTTTTCAGGAGAATCAGCAGGGTATTTTTCAACATCATTCGCATTGATGGCGATGAACTCTATCCCTTTTTCATGATAATCTTCATATAGCTCATTAAGCTTATCAATCACATGAAGAACAAACGGACAATGGTTGCACATAAAGATCACCAAAGTTCCTTTTTCTCCTTTCAGCTCTTCCAATGACTGAATTTCATTACTTTTTGATGGATTCGGAAGCTCAAAAAACGGAGCTTTTGTTCCTAATGCCAACATATTTGAGGGTGTATTCATAACCTTATACTTTGCTGACAAAGATAAAAATTTCTTTTATTAATAGCACATTCAGGATTTTATAAAGTTGCGTTAAATGTTAAAGTTAATTTATTATTTGGAAGTTATAGTTAAAAGTTCGTAGTTTTGCTAACACTGTTAGTAAAAATATCATGGGTTTACATGAGCGCCGTCAACGAGAAAAAGAATCTATTCGTGCAAATATTTTGCAGGCGGCTTTCGGTTTGGCCAAAACAGAAGGGTGGGCTTCGCTTTCTATGCGTAAAATAGCAGACGCTATTGAATACAGCGCTCCCGTAGTGTATGATTATTTTGAAAACAAAGAAGCTATTTTATTTGAAATTTCTTTGAATGGTTTTGATCTTTTGAATAAAGAGCTGATAAAAGCCAAAAAGAAATATGACACTCCCGAAGAACAGCTTACAGCTATTGTAGATGCTTACTGGAAGTTTGCTTTTAAAAACAAGGAATATTATCAGCTGATGTTTGGTCTTGGAATGCAGTGCAGCGGAAAAGGACAGATGAAAAAGGAGTTTTCTTCTTTTCAGGATATGATTTATTACTGTACGTATGATATCATTAAAAAGAATGGTTCAAATACAGATAATGCCTGTCATATGTCACACGCTTTGTTTTCTGCCGTACATGGTCTGATCTCTATTATGATGATGCGTAATACAGATATTCCTTCTACGATGAACAAGACGACTTTAGACGAAACTGTTTCGGCTTTTATTAAGTCTTTGTAAAATTTTTTTGAACTTAAAATTAACACCGTTAGGAAAAGTAACACTAAATATTCAATCTTTTTTGAATTGTAAAAACTAAAAACTTATCAATTAACACTGTTAGTAAATTTAACACACCTCATCTTTATATAGCTAAACCAACATTAAAAAAGAAACGATAATTATGAAAATGACCATCTAACCAATCATTAAAAATTCAACAATTTTTTTTGAACTAATCATTAACACTGTTAGTAAAATTAACAGGATTTACATGAAAACAACATTACTTAATTCAAACATTTCATTAAAAAAATTAAACTCAAAATGAAAATAACTGGAAAAACAAGGATCATCATACTCATTGCAGGTATTATCCTTTTACAAAGTTGCAGCAAGGCGGCAGAAGGTTCAAACCAGGCCCCTCCTGCTCCGGAATTGCCGGTTTATACCGTGATTACTTCTCCAGCGACTACATATCAGGAATTTCCTACTGCATTAGAAGGGAAAAACAATGTAGAGATCAGATCACAGGTAGATGGTTACCTGGATAGAATATATGTGGAAGAAGGAGCTTATGTAAGAGCCGGACAGCCGCTATTTAAAATAGATTCAAGAGCTTACGGAGAACAGATGAATATGGCTCAGGCGAATTTACAGGCGGCTAATGCCAATATTCAGAAAGCGAAAGTGGAAGTAGACCGCCTTCAACCCCTTGTCGCGGCTAAAGTAGTTTCTGACGTACAATTGAAAACCGCAAAAGCCAACTATGCAGCCGCTGTAGCAGCCGCTTCACAGGCAAAAGCATCAGTCGGAAGCGCAAAGATCAATGTAGGATTCACCACCATTACAGCTCCTGTAAGCGGTTATATCGGAAGAATTCCATATAAAAAAGGAAGTCTGATCTCCAGAACAGATCCTAATCCACTGACTTTATTATCCGACATCAGTGAAATTTATGCCTATTTCTCTTTAAGTGAGCTTGACTTTATTGCTTTCCAAAATAAATATCCGGGTGCTACCTTGGATGAAAAGCTGAAAAATATGCCTATGGTGGAACTGGTAATCGCAGATAACAGCATCTATCCTGAAAAAGGTAAAATGAGCATTGTAGACGGACAGTTTGATAAAACTACAGGAGCGATCAGTGTACGTGCAGAATTTCCTAATGCCAAAGGAATGCTGAGAACAGGAAATACAGGAAGAGTTCGTTTGCCGCAATTGTTTTCCAACGTCGTGGTCATTCCACAGGAATCTACTTTTGAAATTCAGGACAAAACCTATGTATATGTCGTTGGAAAAGATCAGAAAGTAACCAGCAAACCTATCAAAATCTCTGGAAAAACGGATAGCTATTACTTCATTTCAGAAGGTCTGGCTCCGGGAGAAAAGATTGTATACACGGGAATCGGGAATTTAAAGGATGGTGCTTCGATCAAGCCGAAAGCGATCTCTTCGGACAGCCTGTTCAAAGCTAAACCTTTGTAAACATCTTTTCAATTACAGAAGACTTAAAAAAATAAACTTCTTATGTTAAAACAATTTATAGAAAGACCGGTACTTTCAACGGTCATATCCATTATACTCTTACTTTTGGGAGCACTATCGGTTTTCAACCTTCCGATTACCCTGTTTCCGGATATTGCGCCACCAAGTGTTCAGGTGACGGCATTCTATCCGGGAGCTAATGCGGAAGTGGTAGCCCGTTCCGTAGCAACCCCTATTGAAGAGGCCGTAAATGGTGTGGAGAACATGACCTACATGACCTCCAACTCCAGTAACGACGGCACCATGACTCTGAGCGTGTATTTCAAGCAAGGCTCAGATGCAGATAATGCAGCGGTAAACGTTCAGAACCGTGTATCCAAAGCGATGAGCCAGCTTCCTCAGGAAGTTGTTCAGGCGGGAATCTCTACCCAAAAGGTTCAGAACAGTTTCATTATGTTCATGGGATTATACAGTGAAGATCCAAAGCAATATGACGAGCTTTTCCTGCAGAATTACATGAAAATCAACATCATTCCACAGCTTCAGCGTATTCCAGGTGTTGCACAGGCACAGGTTTTCGGAACAAGGGATTATTCCATGCGTATCTGGTTGAAGCCGGATAGATTGGCAGCCAACAATCTTTCTCCACAGGAAGTAATGAATGCCATTAAAGACCATAACCTTGAAGCTGCTCCGGGACGTTTGGGACAGGGAAGTAAGGAAACTTACGAATATATCCTTAAATATAAAGGGAAGCTAAACAAAAACGAAGACTATGAAAATATTGCCATCAAAGCCAATAATGATGGTTCATTCTTAAGGCTGAAAGATGTGGCAAGAGTGGAATTCGGTTCATATACGTATACCGCAGCCAACAGAGTTGACGGGAAACCCGTATCCGGTTTTGCGATATTGCAAACTGCAGACTCCAACGCCAATGAAATTTTGACTGAAATTGAAAAGCAGGTGGATGAGTTTTCAAAAACTCTTCCAAAAGGAGTGAAGCCTATCATCATGTACAATTCCAAAGACTTCCTTGATGCTTCCATTCATCAGGTAGTGGAAACTTTGGTCATTGCATTCATTCTGGTATTCATTGTAGTGTACATTTTCCTTCAGGATTTCAGATCTACGTTGATTCCTGCTATTGCAGTACCTGTAGCCATTATCGGTACATTCTTCTTCCTTCAGCTGTTTGGTTTCAGCATCAATATGCTTACGTTGTTTGCCCTAGTTCTCGCCATTGGTATTGTGGTAGATGACGCCATTGTAGTTGTGGAAGCCGTCCATTCCAAAATGGAACATACAGGAATGTCTGTTGATCAGGCTACTACAAACTCCATGAGTGAAATTTCAGGAGCCATTATTTCCATTACATTAGTGATGTGCGCGGTATTTGTACCGGTTGGTTTCATGCAAGGTCCTGCCGGAGTATTCTACAGACAATTTGCGTTCACATTGGTGATTGCCATTTTGATCTCTGCAATTAATGCATTGACGCTAAGTCCGGCTTTATGTGCGCTATTCCTGAATGATCCGCAAGGGGAACATGGAGAACATGGTCAGAAAAAAGGTTTTGGAGGCAGATTTTTCAATGCATTCAATGCAAGCTTTAATAAGATGACCCAAAAATATATTTACAGCCTTAAATTTTTAATTAAAAATAAATGGGTTGCAATAGGAGGTCTTGCCATCATTACGGCAGCAAGTATTTTCTTGATTAAGAAAGCACCATCAGGATTCATTCCTACGGAAGATCAGGGATTCGTTTTATATGCAGTAAACACCCCTCCTGGAAGTTCATTGGAAAGAACGCACAGAGCAACAGAACAAATTGATAAAATTGTGAATGGTGAAAGTGCTACCAACCACCTTTGGGTTGCGGACGGTTTGAATTTCATCAGCAATGCGAATGCTTCTCCCTACTCTGCCGGTTTCATCAAACTGAAAGATTATGATGAACGTGGCGAAATGAAAGATCCGGATCAGATTGCTGCCGCATTAACGGGAAAAGTAAGCCAGGTAAAAGATGCGAACGCTTTCTTCTTCAACTTTCCTACCGTACAGGGATTTGGTAACGTGTCAGGTTTTGAATTCATGCTTCAGGATAAAACCAACGGCTCTTTTGAGCAATTGGGAACCACCACTCAGGCATTCATCGGAGAGTTGATGAAACGTCCGGAAATTGCCTTCGCCTTCACTACATATGCAGCAGGAAACCCTCAATACACCATTGAAGTAGATTCAGATAAGGCGAATCAACTGGGAGTGTCTGTTACAGATTTAATGCAAACCATGCAGATCTATTACGGAAGTAGCTTTGTTTCTGACTTCAACAGATTTGGTAAATATTACAGAGTAATGGCTCAGGCGGATATTCCTTATCGTACGGACGTGAACTCTCTGGAAGGGATTTTTGTGAAAAACAATTTAGGCGAAATGGTTCCGGTAAAGACTTTAGTTACTTTAAAAAGAACATTCGGTCCTGAAACTGTAACTAGGAACAACCTTTTCAATGCAGTAACTATCAACGGAACGCCAAAACCGGGTTATAGTACCGGTGATGCCATTAAGGCGGTGGAAGAAGTAGCCAAACAATCTCTTCCAAGAGGATATGGATATGAATGGACAGGTATTACCCGTGAAGAGATTAAAACCGGAGGCCAGACTGCTTTCATTTTCCTTTTAAGTATCCTGTTTGTATACTTCTTATTGGCAGCACAGTATGAAAGTTATATCCTTCCGTTCGCGATTATCTTAACGGTTCCTACCGGAATATTCGGAGTGTTTGCCTTCACAGGTTTAGCAGGAATCGATAATAATATTTATGTACAGGTAGGATTAATCATGCTTGTCGGATTACTGGCGAAAAACGCGATTTTGATTGTCGAATTTGCCGTTCAGCGAAGAAAAGCAGGAAAATCTTTGATAGAATCTGCTCTTCAGGCTTCAAGATTACGTTTAAGACCTATTTTGATGACCTCGTTCGCTTTCATCATCGGTATGCTTCCGTTGGTTTGGACGCAGGGAGCTTCTGCAAAAGGTAACCATTCTATCGGTTGGAGTACCGTTGGCGGAATGCTGACCGGAGTAGTATTTGGAATTTTCATCATTCCTGTATTGTATGTGATTTTCCAGTATCTGCATGAAAAAATGCCGAGCAGAAAAAAGAGAAGACTTCAAAAGCAAGAACATGAACAAGCCCTAACAACTGTTCATTAAAAAGAAAAACTATGAAAAGAATAAAGAATATTTTTCTAACACTCATATTGGCTGTAGCCTCGGTTTCGTGTGTGTCTAAATTAGCGTACACGGAGCCGGAGGTCCAGCTCCCTGAAAAATTCCAGTACACTGCTACTGCAGACACGGCAAGTGTGGCCAATCTGGAATGGAAAGAATTTTTCAATGATCCTATTTTAAGAGACCTTATTGAAAAAGGAATTAAAAATAACTATGATTTACAAATTGCCTTAAAACAGGTTGCTTCTTCACAGGAAAAACTAAAACAGGCAAAGTATCTTCAGTACCCTGATGTTGGTTTTGGAGTGAATGCACAAATTTCAAGACCTTCTAAAAACAGTATGAACGGGCAAAGCCTTAATCTATTCTTAGGCCAAAGCCACGTTGAAGATTACAATGCAGCATTCAATCTTTCCTGGGAAGCGGATATTTGGGGAAAAATCAAAAATCAGCAGGAAGTTTCAAGAATGCAGTATCTGCAAACGTATGAAGCTACCAAAGCCATACAAACTCAGGTTGTAGCGGCTATTGCACAAGGATATTATAATTTGTTGATGCTTGATAAGCAATTAAGCATTGCCAAAGCTAACCTAGAATTAAGCAATAATACGTTGTCCATCACTCAAAAAATGTGGGAAAGTGGAGACACTACTTCTTTGGGAGTTCAACAGGCTACTGCTCAAAAGCAGTCTACAGAACTTCTAATCTCACAGTTGGAACAGAATATTGCCATTCAGGAAAATGCGTTGAGTATTTTGGTAGGTGAAAATCCGAATAAGGTGAACAGAACCATTGAAATGTCTGATACTTCCCTGCCTCAGAACATTTCAGCAGGTCTTCCAGCAGCTATGGTAAGCCGTCGTCCTGATGTACGCCAACAGGAATTGGTCTTACTGGAATCCAATGCGATGGTGGGAATTGCTCAGGCCAACATGTATCCGTCTTTGAAAATTACGGCAACAGGTGGTGTAAACTCTTTCAAATTTGATAACTGGTTCCAGATTCCGGCTTCATTATTCGGATCGGTTCTAGGTGGAATTACCCAGCCTATTTTCCAGAAAAGACAGTTGAAAACTGACTTGGAGGTAGCTAAAATTCAAAGAGAGAAAAACGTACTGGCTTTCCGCCAATCCGTTTTAAATGCGGTAGGAGAAGTTTCCGATGCTTTGGTTTCCAATGAAAGTTTAAAAGTTCAGGAACAGAAAGCGGCAGAACAGGTACAGACTTTAAAAGAAGGAATTAAAAGTGCACAACTTCTTTACAAAGGAGGCATGGCAAACTACCTTGAAGTAATCACCGCACAGGCAAATTCTCTTCAGGCAGAACTTAATCTTGCCTCCGTAAAAAGACAACGACTCAGCAGTATCGTTGATCTTTACAGAGCGCTTGGCGGCGGTTGGAAGTAGGCGGAATAATTCTAATGTTTAAATTAATCTAGTATGAAAAAGTCAATATATGCACTTGCTCTTGGGGCTTTCGGAATTATAAATACAGAATTTGGGGTTATCGGAATTTTACCAACAATTGCTAAAGTTTTCAATATTTCTGTAGATACTGCAGGGTGGTTGTTAGGCGGGTTTGCACTTACCGTGGCCTTCTCTTCACCTTTTATTACAGCAATTACAACTAAAATCAATCGTAAATTATTGTTGTGTCTGGTTTTAGGAATGTTCATTGTTTCCAATTTGCTGTCTGCATTTTCCCCAAATTTCACAGTATTGATGGTGGCAAGGATTATTCCTGCTATTTTCCACCCACTATTTTGGAATATTTCTTTGGCCATTGCATTTAAAGAGAATGGTTCAAAAGGTGTTTCTACCGTGATGGCCGGTTTAAGTATTGCAACCGTTTTAGGGGTTCCGCTTACCACTTACGCAGCAGAATTTTTCAATAATTGGCAGGCTTCGTTTTTTCTTTCAAGTGTGATTAGTCTGATTGCTTTTTTAAGTCTGTTATTTTTCGTCCCGTCTATTCCCGGAAATTCAGAAAAAGCAGCAAAATCCCAGTTTCACGTTTTGAAAGATGCACAACTTTGGCTCAATCTGATTTCTACCGTTCTCACTCTGGCGGCCATGTTTTCCAGCTATAGCTATTTGGCAGCTTATTTAGAAAAGATCACTAAAATGGACGGTACACAAATTAGTATCATGCTGCTTTTATTCGGAATTGCAGGGATTTTCGGAAATTGGATTGCAGGCATTGCCCTGGGTAAAAAGCTCATACAAACTTCAAGACTATTTTATGTTCTTCTTATTTCTGTGCAACTGTTGGCTTATTATTTTGGAGGCTTTTTCATCCCAATGGTGATTATTCTTTCCTTTTGGGGGCTTATTCACACCGGTGGTTTTTTAGTTCCTAATCTACGAACTACCCAATCTGTTCCTAAAGATACTTTGGAATTTGTAAACAGTTTGCTCACTTCTTGTTACAATATCGGGATTTCTCTTGGTGCTTTCCTGGGGGGATTCGTTATTGCACAGTATGGAATTCATTTTGTGGTTTGGATGAGTATTGGTTTATTGGCGATCACTTTAGGCATAAGTTTTATAACTTTTCCTAAAAAAGAACAAATCAATTCAGAAGTGAATAAAAGAAATATTGAAGAAACTGAAGTTGCCTGTACATAAACGGCGGTTCGAAGTAGTAAATTAAAATTATATTGTTGAATGTGGTCTTTCGGGACCGCATTTTTGTTTAAATTAAACTTGCAGCTTTGTCATTCTGAATGTAACGCAGTGAAATGAAGAATCTATTCTATTTATGAGATTCTTCCTTCGTCAGAATGACAGTAAGAATCTTAATGGTTAAAAGTATTAAACGCAAAGTTTATCTAAGAAGGAGATTATTTAAGAAGACAAAGGTAAGCGACAAAGTCGTAGATGAAGCAAGCTTTTTAGAATCAATTTCATTGATTCAATTCTTTGCTCCTTAGATATGCAGGATAAAAAAATAAATCTTTGCGTTAAAAATAGTCTATTTTGAAACCTTCTGATTTATCCATTCGATTAAATCCTCAAAATCCTGTTGAGAATAGCCTAGTTGCAAATAGTGAATATCATCTGCTTTCCTGTACCATGTCAATTGGCGTTTTGCATACCTTCGACTGTTTTTTTTAATTTCAGAAACCGCAAAATCCAGTTCCCATTCCCCATCAAAATATTTAAATAATTCTGAATAGCCAACCGTATTCAAAGCAGTTAATTCTTTAAATTTTTCCAAACCTTTTGCTTCTTCCAGCAAACCTTTCTCCATCATGATATCTACTCTCCTGTTGATTCTGTCATACAGCTCTTCTCTTGGAGCCTCAATTCCGATCCTGATCACATTAAAATCCCTGGAATCCTGTGAAACAGCAATTTGTTCGGAATATTTAGTATCCGTTTGCCAGATCACATCAATCGCCCTTAAAAGCCTTCTGTGATTGTGAATATCTACTACAGCATAATACTCCGGATCAAGTGCTTTTAATATCTCCTGAAGTTTTTCAATGCCGTCGGAATCCAATATATCCTGTAATTTTTCCTGATTTTCAGCATTGGCTTCAGGCAGATCATTTAATCCTTCAAGGATGGCTTTTTCATACATCATGCTTCCCCCGACAAGGATCACGGTATCATGTTTTTCAAATAACTCATTAAGTTTTTTCAGGGCGTCTTCCTCGTATTGCCCTATAGAATAATAATCCTGCACGGAAAGGTTTCCGATAAAATGATGGGGAACTTCTGCCAATTCTTCTTCAGAAGGAGCTGCAGTCCCGATTCTCATTTCTTTAAAAAACTGACGGGAATCACAGGAAATAATTTCCGTATTGAAATGTTTTGCCAGATCAATTGCGAGTCTCGTTTTGCCAATTCCGGTGGGACCTACTACAGAAATCAAATTTTTCATAGGGAATCGTACATCTTATCAATGTTTATATTTTCAAAATCATTGCGATTTTACAGTGCTAATTTAAATGTTTATCTTTGTACGACAATAAAAAACTATGATTTTATCAATGACCGGCTTCGGCAGAGCTGAAGATGTTTTCGAAGGTAAAAAAATCTGCATAGATATTAAATCACTGAACAGCAAAAGCTTTGATTTGAATATCAAAATGCCTTTACGTTATAAGGAGAAAGAATTTGAAATCAGAAAAATTCTTAATGACAGAATTATCCGTGGAAAAGTAGATTGCTATATTAATCTGGAGAATCTTGAAGAAACCAACGATGTGAAGATCAATAAAAATCTTATTGATTCTTATATGAATGAGCTCCGCAGCATCGCCTCAGACGGCCCCGATTTCGAATACCTTAAAATGGCGGTGAGGCTTCCTGATGCTGTGACTTCCAGGCCTGACGAGCTTTGTGAAGGTGAATGGGAAAAGCTGGCCAGTATCGTCAACAATGCCTTAGACAGATTTGAAGAATTCAGAAAGACAGAAGGTAAAATTCTCCATGAAGAACTGGAAAGAAACATTCAGAATATTGACAAATATTTATCGGAAGTCATTCCGTTTGAAGAAGTGAGAATTCAAAGTGTGAAAGAACGTTATCAAAAAGCCTTGAAAGAGTTTGAAAACGTAGACGAAACCCGTTTCTACCAGGAAATGGCTTATTTCACAGAAAAACTGGACATCTCCGAAGAAAAAGTAAGACTTTCCCAACACTTGAAATATTATAAGGATGTCATGGATAATGAAGATTTCAATGGGAAGAAATTAGGATTCATTTCTCAGGAAATCGGAAGAGAGATCAATACATTAGGCTCAAAAGCCAATCATGCTGAAATCCAGAAATTGGTAGTCATGATGAAAGACGATCTGGAAAAAATTAAAGAACAAACGTTAAACGTTTTGTAAGTTATAAGTTATTAATCATGAGTTATAAGTTGCTAATTGCAAAAAAAACTCATCATTCATAACTCATCATTCATAACTCATAAAAATGAATAAAGTTATCATATTTTCGGCTCCGTCAGGAAGCGGAAAAACAACATTGGTAAAACATTCCCTGGAAACTTTTCCGGAGCTTGAATTTTCTATCTCATGCACTACAAGACAACCAAGAGGCAGTGAACTTCATGCGGTGGACTATCATTTTTTAACCCCGGATGAATTCAGGCAGAAAATTGCCGAAGATGCTTTTGTAGAATATGAAGAAGTGTATACCGACAAATATTACGGAACTTTAAAATCTGAAGTAGAAAAGATCTGGGCTAAGGGAAAAGTAGTTATTTTTGACGTAGATGTGAAAGGCGGAATTTCCTTAAAAAAATACTTCGGGGAAAAAGCGCTGTCTATTTTTATTGAACCGCCTTCCATTGAAGAATTGGAACGAAGATTGATCACAAGAAATACGGATGATGCAGAAACTATCAAAACCCGTGTGGCAAAGGCCGAAGAAGAAATGACCTATGCTCAGGAGTTTGATAAGATCGTAGTGAATACGGATCTGGATGATGCTAAAAAAGAAATAGAAAGTTTAATACAAAATTTTATCAGTAGCCATTAAAAAATGTCTACTTTTAAAACAAAAACATTGAGGTGATATGAGTACCGAGACATTAGAAAAAGCTAAATCCGCTATTCCGGTTAGAGGATTTTTAGATATAAAAGATATTGCCATTCCGCAGGGAGAAGAATTGGTAAAAGCTATTCTTGATCTTAAGAAAGAAAAGAATGCCGTTATCCTTGCCCATTATTATCAGCCCGGAGAAATTCAGGATATTGCTGATTTCCTGGGAGATTCTTTACAATTAGCAAGGCAGGCGAAAGAGACCAATGCAGACATGATTGTATTCTGCGGAGTTCATTTCATGGCTGAAGCAGCAAAAATATTGAATCCGACTAAAAAAGTAGTTCTTCCGGACACGATGGCGGGATGCTCTTTGGCAGACGGATGCAGCGGAGAAGGACTAAGAAAAATGCGTGAACAGCATCCTAATGCATTAGTAGCTACTTATATCAACTGTAATGCTGAAACGAAAGCTGAAAGTGACATCATTGTAACCAGCTCCAATGCTGAAACCATAATTGAAGCGTTACCAAAAGACAGGCCGATCATCTTCGCTCCAGATAAAAACTTAGGAAGATACTTATCTAAGAAGACAGGCCGCGATATGATCCTTTGGGACGGAAGCTGTATCGTTCATGAAGCATTTTCTATGGAGAGAATTGCTAAACAAATGGCAGACAATCCGGATGCAAAATTAATTGCACACCCTGAAAGTGAAGAAGCGGTTTTAAAGCTTGCTCACTTTATCGGATCTACTTCTGCCCTGTTGAATTATGTAGAAAAAGATGACTGCCAGAAATTCATCATCGCCACAGAAGAAGGAATCCTTCACGAAATGAAAAAACGCGCTCCACATAAAGAACTTATCCCAGCCTTGGTTTTCGATGAAAGCTGTAACTGCTCGGAATGTTTCTATATGAAGCGTAACACAATGGAAAAATTATATTTATGCATGAAATATGAGCTTCCTGAAATCCTTATCGACGAAGAGCTTCGTTTAAAAGCTTTGAAGCCTATTGAAGCGATGCTGGATCTTTCAAAAAGCATAAAATAATTTTTCACCTTCTATTGAATATTTATTATATTTGAGCTGAATCTCAAAAACGTTCAATATGAAAAATCTGAAAAAATTAGACAGAAAAAGTCTTAAAAATGTAAATGGGGGAAATGATACCTGCAATTTAAATTGTGAAATTCATGAAACCTGCGGTGTGGGTTGCTATGGGCTACTTATTTGTGTTCCCAGAGGACAATACATTCCGGATAATTGTTAAAAAAAAGCACTGTAAAAACAGTGCTTTTTTGTTGATCAGACTTGAGAGAAGCAATCTGCACTTACCAATACACATGCTTTGCAATTGTTCGGAAGATTCCAATACGTTTCGCAGGAATACATATACTCCGGGCCGGGGCCATATGTAGCATGAGTAGGACAGCCTCCACATGTAAGGGATCCTTTTAATGTGCTCAATTCTTTCCTGTTAAGTTTTTTCAGATTTTTCATATTAATTTTTTTATTGTTTGGTTTTTAAATATATTACTTTTGTCATATATAACCAGAATCATGAGTAAAATCTTTCTTGAAGATGTAAAAATATATGCCCATCATGGTGTACTTCCTGAAGAAAACATTATTGGCACTTATTATATCATTAATGCTGAACTTCATACGGATTTATGGAAAGCCGCGGAATCTGACGACCTGAATGACACCATAAGCTATGCAGATGTGAATGAGATCATCCATACTGAGATGAAAATCAAATCCAAGCTTTTGGAGCATGTTGCCGGAAGGATCATTTCAAAAATTCATGAACAATTTCCACAAATTGATTATATCAAAATCCGGATTACCAAAACGAGTCCGCCCATGCAGGGAGAAATGAAGGGAGCAAGCATAGAACTTGAGAAAGGTTTTAAACCGGAGAATTAAAATATTCTTATTTTAGTTTCATCAAAAAATATAAAGAAGTGAAGTTGATTAAAATAATATTTTTGCTGGCCTTTATAATAACTTTTGGACAGAATAACAGCACTAATCAATTAGCCGTTTATAATTTCCCGAAAATCAAATCGAGTATTACCATGCCGGTTACTATTCCGCTTTCGGGAATCAGCAGTATGGTCAACTCATCGGTAAAAGACCTTATTTATCAGGATGATTCCTATACGGATAACAATAATGATCAGTTTAAAGTTAAGGTTTGGAAAACCCGTCCGATCCGTTTGGTAGGAGGAACCAATCAAAACCTTTTAATTGAAGTTCCCTTAAAAATATGGGCAGAAAAAGGAATCGGAACCCTGGGCGTTTATTCTTACCAGAATACCACTTTTGAAACCGTGATGTATTTCAATTCTGCTTTAAGTTTTAAAAATAACTGGACCATTACGACCAATACTCAGCCAATGGGCTTTAAATGGGTGACCAAACCGGTTCTTGATTTCGGGAAAATTGAAATTCCCATTACTTCACTGGTTGAAAAAAGTTTAAAGGAACAGCAGGAAAAATTCTGTAAAACCATTGACCAGCAAATGGCAACACAGCTTAATTTCCAGCAATATGCCGTTATGGCGTGGAATGTCTTTTCACAGCCATTCAATATTTCTGAAGAATATAATACATGGCTGAAAGTAACCCCTGTCAATGTAAATATTACTCCATTGAAATTCTACGGGAACCAGATTGATACCAATATCGGAATTGATATTTATTCCGAAACCTTTACAGGGAATAAACCGGAATCATCACAACCGATAAAATCTGCTGCTAATTTTAATTTCATCCCTCTTCTTGCTGATAAATTTATTCTTCAGACCACTGCCAATGTTCCCTTCACCGAAGCGACCCGTATTGCAAGAAATATGTTCTTAAATAAGGAATATGATGTCCGCGGTTCTAAAGTGAAAATTACAGACATTAAAGTATATGGTGTTGAAAACAGGATCATGATTGAAGCAGAAACAGAAGGGTATGTAAAAGGCAAATCTTTTATTTCCGGGATTCCTGTGTATGACGAAACGAAAAAGAAAATTGTTTTATCGGAGACTAAATTCAATCTGAAAACGGCCAATATTTTACAAAAAACAGCTACTCTTTTATTCAAGGGCAAGATCGTTAAAATGATTGAGGAGGAATATGGAATTCCTACGCAGGAATTGGAATTGGCCTCCAAAAAAAGCATTGAAGAAGCATTCAATAAAGAATATTACAAAGGATTAAAAATGAATGGAAAGGTTTTCAACCTGAAGCCAACGAATATTCTTTTAAATTCATCAGGAATTACTGCCGTTATTGACACTAATGCTACTTTAAAACTAATGATCAACGGAATTTAAAAACATAAATATGAGAAGAATTTTAAAAATTGTTGAGGACAATAGAGCTTCAACCGGAATCAGATTTTCAAATTATATCATTGACTCGATTGTATTAATCATCGTAAATATGATTTTATCTTTTATAGCTCTCTTTCTTTATGAAATAACGGCACTTACTTTCTTTGATTTTTATAATAATGGTGGATTACTTTGGGAAATAGTAAGTGGAAACATCATTTGTGCTATATACTATTACTTATGGGAAAGATTTTCCGATGGAAGAACTGTTGGAAAATATCTAACAAATACAAAAGTAATCAGCACAGATGGCCTACAACCGAGCGCTCAACAAATCCTATACAGAAGTTTATCCCGTATAGTCCCTTTTGATGCTATTTCTTTTTTAGGTGGCGGAAACGGATGGCACGACAGCTGGAGTGATACCCGTGTAATTGATATCAAAAAATATAATGCTGAAAGACAGACAAAAGAAGAGATAAACAGCATTGGCGAGAAAGAAATTGCCTAAAAAACTTTGATTGATTAATAAAAATTTTTATATTTGCACACTTCAAAAATGGTACTTTGGCCGAGCGGCTAGGCAGTGGTCTGCAACACCATCTACAGCGGTTCGAATCCGCTAGGTACCTCAAAGCCTTTCTATACAAAAACTGATTATCAGTAATTTATAGAAGGGCGTTTTATTTTGTTATCATTTTGTGTCCATTTTCGCTCCAGTCTGCTGGAAATAGAAAAAGTTAACGCCATTTAACTTCTTTTTCTAAAGACTCATACAGTATGTAATCTCCAATATACGGACAAATATACGCTCCTCATATGCGTATTGTGATGTAAATAGCTCAAGTTTATATAGTAATGGTAATTGTTTATCTATCCTTTTATTAATTGATGTTCTTCAGTATTACCAAAGAATGTCTATTCAAAAAGAGCCTCATATAGCAATTTCTAATATGTGTATTGAGTAAATGCAATTGAACAAGTTTTACAGTTCATAAATGTATTTTAACTAAAAAATCCCCGTAATTCGGGGATTTTTTTTTAGTATAATGGTGGCCAGACTACCTCGTAGGCATCAATTGAATTAACATTCTGAACAGCACTCCATGCAAAGTGATACCTATTAAAGGCTTCCTCGCTGGTTATATATGTAATTTTATTACCTTCTCTAAAATATACATATCCATTGTTAACATTTCTAATCAGTCCATTATCAATAAACAATGGTTGACCTATAGGGTAGCCAGTTATTGTTGAAGCTTCATTAAAGCTATATACAGTATAAGTGAAATTTTTGTTAGAAAATAATCCATCCCATGTTGCTTGTGAATCGATGTGCCTCAATTCTCCTTTATATCCCCACATATAAAAAGGAATTCCATTTTGGATAACTTTAACAAATTGCCCTTCAAAATAATATCCACTTTTTGCAGTTGGATTATTTAATGATTGGCTAGTATCTACATTCATACTCTCTTCAATAGAATCATTTGAACAATTTGTAATAGTTAATGTACTTAGTAATGTTACTGATAAAATAAAATATTTTTTCATATTAAATAATTTGAATGCTAAATGTAATATTAATTCTTTATTTAGTGATATTAAATTATTTAAAAAGTTATCAACAATTTGCGTCAAGAAAACAAATCATTTTTTTTTATATTTCGAAAACTAACTTAAAAACCACATCATGTTACATTAACCTGATGAAGGCCAAGAATTTAGAGAATTAGTTTATGCCGTTAACTCAAATTATGATATTGACTATTGTAAGCAAAAGATAAAAGCACCTGAAAATAGATGCTTTTTATACTCAAATATAAACATCTATTCCTTTTATCCCCCATTCCTTTTAAAATATATCATCTCATTCTATATAAAAAAATTCCCCGGATCTCTCCAGGGAAAAAAACTAATAACCATGAAAACTCATACGAGTATGAGTCACATTGTTAATAATAAAAATTATGCCAAGTATTCCGAAATCTGAAAATTGTTAAAAAAAACGATAAAGTTCTATAAAAATAAAACTTCCCCCTTTAGAAGAGGAAGTTTAAAGCATAGATAGTATAAGATGAAAAAAAAGTATTTAGATTCTTTTCATAAAATTACCACTTCACTTGCAATTGGATTATGACTGGAGTCATAATTCCCTTATTACTTTAAGAAACATGTACAGCTAATAAAAAAAGAAACCTCCCATTTACATGGGAGGAAAAACACAAATGATGAAAAAAAATTATTTCGAATGTCTTTCGACAGTCCAAAATTAAAAAATATTCAGTTCTTAATCAAGAGAAAAATCAAAATAATCATAAAATTTTCAAACAAAAAAATTTTAAAAAATTATAAAGTGTTATGTTTGAATTTTTTACAACGTAAAATTCTTCATTAATAAGTGAAATTCAATAATAAAATAAGTTTAATATCAAAAAAAGATAAATATTATTCACTCCTTCCTACAAAAAAAACTCCTCTTTCGAGGAGTTAAAAGTATATGGGGTCTAAAAAAGTGTTTATCTGTTAAGCGAATCAGCTTTATTGCTATTCATAGTATTGTTCATATTATTACGATTTGTACTATCCTGAACTGTAGACAAAGTATCTGCCGGAACTACAGAGGTGATGGTATCAGATATTGTTGCAGAATCACTAACGTTAGTGTTATCCTGTGTCTCAGTTTTTTTGCAACTTAAAACAAAAAGAGTCATTCCTAATAATAACAAAAAATTTTTCATATATAAATAATTTTATTGGTTATAATGTGGTGGTGTATGATAATATGAGTCAAATATATATAGGAATAAATGGAAATTATATGCGTAGAATCATAAACCCGTTTTTATAATAAAAATAGTCTCCTTAAAAGGAGACTATAAACAAATGATGAGAAATTCTGTTCAAAAAGGTAATTGCAAAACTGCTCACTTACTACTCCTCCCACGCAATCGGAACATATATGGTTACATATCCGTCTGCATCAACCTGGGCATCAGAAACAGTTCCTACCACCGAGCCATAACCAACCCAACCGCCTTGCCCCTGCATTGCCGTGAAGGTATAAGTTCCTTCAGGAAGGCCGTCATAAAATTGAGGAAGAGTTTGAAAGCCGCCACTGCTGGATCCATAACTGTCATAGGTCTCTCCTGTTACCACATTGGTAGCCACAAAACCTCCTAAATCATAACTTCCGGAAAGTGTTTTCACACCACTTTGAGAAACCAGTCCGTAACGGATTTGGTATGTTTTTGTTTTAGAAGCCTCTTTAGAGTTGGTAGAATGGGAAGCCGTTGGAGAATCCATCACTAAATCATCATTGGAAGTACATGCTGTAACAGTAAGTCCAAGCCCTGCCATCAGCAAGGTTTTAAAAATTGTCTTTTTCATAAAAATATAATTTGGTTAATCAAAGTTAATCTATTAATATTAACCTAATGAAAAATAAATATTAAATAAAACACTTACGTAAGCTGAAAGGAACTTAAACATTTTCGAATTTTAAGATTTTTTTTAACTTTTTAACATTACTTAACTTAAACTTGGCTTCATAATTGAAAATTAGATAATAGCCGAAAGGCCCACTAGTATAAAAATTTGAATTATGAAAAATATAGTATTAGCAGGTTTAATGTCCGTTTTTGTAATGACAGCCTGTAAAAAGGATGACCGAACAGCTGAAAAATCTCTTGAACAACAGAAATTAGAGTTCCAGGCAAGACAGCTTGAAATTGAAAAACAAAAGCTTGCCATTGAAAAAGAGAAAATTGTATATGAAGCACAGAAAAAGGCAGACAGCATTGCAGAGAGCAGAAAAACAAGAGCGGTGGCAGAAAATAATTCAAAGCCACAAGTAATAAGAGAAACAAGAACGGTTTATAGAGACCGGGAAACAAGTTCCGGTTCAGGAAATGGTACTTATGCCAATAACGGTACCAGCTCATCACAGGGAACTACCCAAAAACAAGGAATGAGTAAAGCTGCTAAAGGAACCATTATCGGTACGGTAGGTGGTGCAGCCGCAGGAGCTATCATCAGTAAGAAAAATAGAGGACTTGGTGCTGTTATCGGAGGTGTAGTAGGAGGTGCAACCGGTTATACGATTGGTAGATCACAGGATAGAAAAGACGGTAGAGTTCAGCCTCAATAATATATATGAGAACAACAAAAAAGATTGCTTATTTTTAAGCAATCTTTTTTTATGGCCTATATTCTATTTTCTTTATTCCTCATCATCCCTGCGCTTATGGGATTAGGAAAAATTGCAGAGAACCTTTTCGGTTCACTTTTTTATGGAATTTCGGGCAAAATAATCTCCGGAATTGTAGCAATAACCATAGTATGGACCGTTCTGGCATTTTTCATTCCATTAAATATATATCTGGAAGGCATCACTTTATCATCTGGTATTTTCTGTTTTTTTAGATACCGCCTTTATAATGAGTGGCACCAGTTTTCTAAAAGAGAGGGACTTATAATGGGGACCATCGCCCTGATCATATTATTTTGCAGTTCTTTCTATCCCTATATTCTGGATCATTTCGGGTATTATGTTCCAACCATACAATGGATTACGGAATATGGGATCGTAAAAGGAATTTCCAATTTAGACCTTACCCTCGGTCAAATATCCTTATGGCATATTTTCCAGGCAGGATTTTCCAATTTTTCAGATCCGTTTCTGAGAATTAACGCTATTCTATTAATTATTTACACCATATATATTGTAGAAAAAAAGAGATGGATACATCTTTGTTTCATCCCTGTTCTTTTATTATTCACCCAATCACCGAGCCCTGATTTGCCGGTTATGGTTTTTTCATTGATTATTTTAAATGAAATACTTTCAGATAATAAAAAGGCCTGGCTTATCTTCTTATTCTCAACATTTGTTTTCGCCATTAAACCCACCATGATCTGGCTCCCAATCCTGGGCCTGCTCTATTCGGTTTTCATTCTTAGATCTAATGTCAAAAATTTTATTGGCGGCACTTTGCTTATTTTTTTGTTCTGCCTTAAAAATATCTGGACATTCGGGTATCCTGTTTTTCCGGTAGCCTTAATGGATTTAGGCGTAAGCTGGAAACCTAATCCTGAAGTTTTAAAAATATCTTCCCAATATGCCATTTTAAAAACCTATGATATGCAATATTCTTATCAGGAAATTCAGCAATTTTCCGGATGGGATTACGTTAAAAACTGGCTTTTCTTAGATGGGATTAAATCCAAGATCAATATTCTATTTATCATAAGCTTATTATTGTTTACGATTTTTGCTTTTCTTAAAAAGAAAATCGTCATTTCTCTGATCTGCATTTCAATTCTCATTAAAAGTATATTGATCCTGCTTTTTTCCGCACAATACAGGTTTTTTATAGACATACTCTTTGTCATATTTTTCGTCGTATTCTTCAATTTTTTCAATAAAAAAAGATCACTTCTGCTTTTTTCATGCATGAGCTTTTTCTTCATCGGATTTTTGTCTTTTCCGGAAATCGTACAGCAAAATATTCCAAGCTTCAGATTAAGCAACTTTATGGGGAAATTTCAAAAAGAACAACTTTACAAACCTTCTTCTTATCAAAATCAACCTTTTGATACTTACCAGGTAGGAAATCTGAAATTCAATGTTTCAAAAAATTATCCTTTTAATTTTGATACTCCACTCCCTGCAATTTCTTCAAGCTACCTCTTTGATGATGAAAAAGCGGGCATATTTCCGCAGCTTATTGACGAAAAAAATATAAAAAAGGGATTCATCTGGAAAAAAATGGATTCACAGCAAAAAAAACAGGCGGAAAGCATCATTCATTCTATCAAAAGCTCCTATAAATAGAACAAATGCAAAGACTTTATTATCTGAAGAAAAAACGGTAATTTTGTATCATGTTCAATACTTTAGGTAATCTTCTCAGTCTTACAACATTTGGAGAAAGTCACGGTGCAGCTTACGGCGGCATCATTAATAATTTCCCGGCAGGTCTAACCATTGATTTCGATAAAATCCAGTACGAACTGGATCGAAGAAAACCCGGCCAGTCTGCCATAGTCACTCAAAGAAAAGAAAGCGACAAAGTACAGTTTCTTTCAGGGATTTTTGAAGGAAAAACTACGGGAACTCCCATAGGTTTTATTATCGAAAATGAAAATCAGAAATCAAAGGATTATGATCACATTGCAAAATCTTATCGTCCAAGCCACGCAGATTTCACCTATGATCAGAAATTCGGAATAAGGGATTATCGTGGAGGTGGAAAATCTTCGGCCAGGGAAACCATGAACTGGGTGGTTGCAGGAGCAATGGCCAAACAGCTTTTATCTGACATTGAGATCAATGCTTACGTATCTTCCGTAGGTGAGATTTTCTGTGAAAAGCCTTATCAGGATCTGGACTTCTCCAAAACGGAAACCAATGAAGTTCGTTGCCCGGATGCGGAAACAGCGGAAAAAATGATCTCCAAAATCAAAGAGATCAAAAAAGAAGGCAACACCATTGGGGGAACTATTACCTGTGTTATAAAAAATGTTCCCGTGGGAATTGGCGAACCTGTTTTTTCCAAACTACAGGCCGAGTTAGCAAAAGCCATGCTTAATATCAATGCATGCAAAGGTTTCGAATATGGAAGCGGTTTTTGCGGCGCAAAAATGACCGGGAAAGAACATAACGATGCTTTTAATACTGATTTTACCACAAAATCCAATCTTTCCGGCGGAATCCAGGGTGGAATTTCCAATGGAATGGATATTTATTTCAGGGTGGCTTTTAAGCCTGTTGCCACCATTTTAAGGCCACAGGAAAGTGTAGATCAGGAAGGAAACCCTGTAATTGTGGAAGGAAAAGGAAGACACGACCCATGCGTATTGCCCAGAGCTGTTCCTGTAGTGGAAGGCCTTGCTGCTTTTGTGCTGGCAGATCTTTTCCTGATTAATAAAACGAGAAATATCAATAATTTTTAAATATCATATTGTGAGTAATGAAAAATTACTGGGATAAAGCAATCACCTTTGAAGAATACGTTCAGATTGCTAAACAAAGACTTGAAAATCCTTCCAGTCAACAGGAAGCAGATTATAAACAATATTATGAATTAGGCCTTCAAAGAATTGACAGAACCTTAAAAAAATATGTTGCTGATGAAGAACAGACCAATCTATTGAAGACTAAAAACTTCAACGGAAAAATTTTAATCATTTCTGAAGCCTGGTGTGGTGATGCAAGTGCAACAGTTCCGGCTTTAGTTAAGTTTTTTGAAGGACACAACGAAGTAAAGATCTTCCTTAGAGACAGCGATACAAGTCTTATTGACCAATTTTTAACGGACGGAACCCAATCTATCCCGAAAGTTCTTATTTTAGATCATAATTTTAATGTAAAAAATTCCTGGGGACCGCGTCCGAAGTTCGGTAAAGAATTATTAATGAAATTCAAAGCCGATCCTGAAGCTTATCCAAGAGAGCAGTTTTATAATGATCTCCAGATTTATTATGCTAAAAACAGAGGTAAAGACGCCATCCAGGAAATTGTAGAATTATTATGAAAAAAAACATCATTTATATTGTATTGATCGTTATTATCGGGATCATTGCCTTTGTACCGGGAGTAAAAGATTTTCTAAGAGATCAGTTTTTTCCGATCGCTACTATTGAAAATGCCGTAACCGTAGGTGAAGAAGATTACAATATCGAACTTCAGGGAATCAATGTTCCGAGCACCAATCTTAAAAACCTTAAGGACAAACCTATTTTCCTGAACTTTTGGGGAACATGGTGTCCTCCGTGCAGAAAAGAATGGCCAAGTATTCAGAAATTGTATGATACCCGAAAAGGAAATGTGGATTTTGTTCTGATTGCCATGAATGATGAGGAGGCAGCGGTGAGAAAATTTTTACAGGAGAACAATTATACGGTTCCGGTATATATTGCCCAAAGCCCGATTTCAGAAAAATTATTACCTAAAGTCTTTCCCACCACTTTCCTTTTGGATAAAACCGGCAGAATCTTGATTAAGGAAGATGCCTACAGAGACTGGAATACAGAATCTGTTCACCAGTTTATTGATAATATTGTTAAATAATTTTTTAACTAAACGTTATAAGTGATTTGGTACAGAATTTGAGAATTTTGTAACGTTGGAAAATCATTTATTAAAACTAAACACAAAATGAAGTATTCAAAACTGAACCTGGCTAAAGAAGCGATCAACCATAAAGGTTTCGTGAAAAAGATCCCTGATATTTTCAGGATGGTCAAATTATGGAGAAAAGGACTTTATCCAATGAAGTCTATAGACATTATCCTGCCTTTGTTAGGGCTTTTATATGTCATCTCTCCTATTGATCTGCTTCCTGATTTCGCATTACCTGTATTAGGGGTTATGGATGATTTGGCTATTTTATCTTTAGCAATACCTAAGTTGATCAAAGAAGTGGATAAGTTCTTACTTTGGGAAGCCGAAAAGAAATACAATAGCGGAGATACTAAAGTAATTGATGCTGAAATTGTAGAATAATTGACAGAACATATTCTTCAAGCCATTCCATTAACCGGAATGGCTTTTTTTTAGAAAATGCTGATAAATTTTTAAGCCTTATTTCAAATCATTAAATTTGCAACATCTAATAAAAAATAATGGAAAGTAAAAAAGAATTCTTTTTAGAGTGCTACAAACTGGGAATTATTAAATTCGGAAGATTCACCCTGAAAAGTGGCATCGAAAGTCCGTTTTATGTAGACTTGAGACCTTTGGCTTCAGACCCTAAAATTTTAAAAAATCTTGCTAATTATCTGCTGGAAATGCTTCCACTGGATAATTTTGACTTAATCTGCGGAGTTCCTTATGCTGCCCTTCCCATGGCAACAGCTATGTCTCTGGAGAGTTATATTCCTCTGATTATTAAAAGAAAAGAAGCCAAAAGCTACGGTACTAAAAAGATGATTGAGGGAATTTACCAAAAAGGACAAAACTGTCTATTGGTAGAAGACGTTATTACTTCCGGAAAATCTTTAGTAGAAACCATCGCCGAAATTGAGCAGGAAGATATTAAAGTTTCTGATATTGTGGTAGTGCTTGACAGGGAACAAGGCGGAAAACAATTATTAGAAAGTAAAGGATACAGAGTTCATACCCTTTTCAATATTTCCGAGGTTTGCAGTATTCTTCAGGAAAATGGTGAGCTAACTGATGAAGAGGTAAAAAGAATACAGGATTTTCTTCAGGGAAATCATATTCAGTTTGAAGAAAAGATAAGATGTTCTTATGAACAAAAGCTAAAAAGTGCTCAGCATTCGGTTTCTAAAAAATTATTGGAAATGGCTTTGGCAAAACAATCCAACCTTATTGCTTCCGCTGATGTTACCACTACTCAAGAATTATTGGAACTGGCTGAAAAGGTCGGCCCACATATTATTGCTTTAAAAACCCATATCGATATCATTTCCGATTTCGACTATGAAAAAACAATTGTTCCGTTGAAAGCGTTAGCTTCAAAGCATCAGTTTTTATTGATGGAAGACAGAAAGTTTGCTGATATAGGTAATACGCAGGAATTACAGTTTACAAGTGGGATTTTCAAAATTACCGACTGGGCGGATTTTGTAACTTCTCAGGTCATTGGTGGCTTTGAATCTTTGGACTGTTTTAGCAATGTGGGTGTTGTGGCGATCATCGGAATGTCTTCCAAAGGGACGTTAACCACCAATGCTTATCGTGAAGAAGCACTTAAAGTTGCCTTATCCCATCCTAACGTTATAGGCGGAGTATCACAACACCCGCTTCCGGATGAAATTTTATTATTTACTCCGGGTGTAAACCTTGCAGACTCCGGGGATGGAAAAGGACAGCAGTACAATACCCCGGAACATGTTTTCAAAAATCTTCATACCGATTTTATCATTGTAGGAAGGGGTATTTATAAAGCGGCCAATGCTGAAGAAGCGGCCATTACTTATAAAAATGAAGGCTGGAAAGCGTATGTTAATTCTTTGGAAAAAAAAGTAATTCAGAGTTAAAATCTTACAGACTATAAATCAAAATAAGTTATATTTGGACTTTATCACAGACGTTTGAAAAAGGTTATTAGTATTTGTCTTATTTTGTTTGCTGGTGTTGCTGAAGTTGCTGCCCAAAGTGACAGTATATATATTGAAGCGAAATTGTCTCCGGACAAAAAAACACTATCTGTAAATCAGGAACTTGTTTATTACAATCATTCGGAAAAGGATCTGCAGACGATCAAGCTGTTAAGCTGGGTTTCTGCTTATAAGAAACGCGGAACTTCTTTAGTATACCGCAAGCTTGAAGACAGAAATAATGATCTACATTTTGCAAAGCCGGAACAGCTCGGCAATCTTTTGTCTTTAAGCATTAAAAGTAGAGATCAGGAGCTTTTACTTACCAATAAAGTTTCTGATGAGAATCTTTTCATACCTTTAGCCAGCCCCCTAAAACCTGGAGAAAGTCTACAGCTGCAGCTGCAATACCAGATTCAGCTTCCGGATCGTAATTTTACCGATTACGGAACATCCGATAAAAATGTTGCCTTAAAATATTTCTTTATTGTTCCGGATCACTTTGATCCGGACAATATTTCCAAAAGGAATTACCATGATATTGAAGAATCTGTGAATTTCAATACACACTGGACGATCAATTTTGATCTTCCGGTTAACTATTTTATTGAAAGTAATCTTCCTCAGACTCAGATGAATTCTTTTAAGGGCTATTTGGATTCCGATCCGGAATTTATAATTTCCCAGAATGAATATCCTTCTATACTAATTAAAACGGATGAAATTGACACGGAGGTAAAATTCGGATATCATTTAAAACAGGAGGAAAAACAGAACCTGGAATTCTATCTTCCTTTACATTTAAAATTTCTTCAGGAAAAAATTGGCCCTATTCCAAAAAAGATTTTTATTTCTGATAAATTCAGAGGAAAAGAAGATTTTTTCGGGAATAATGATATTAAATTCTGGAAATTCAAATTCCAATTCTTTACAGATGCTGAAAAAATCGATCAGGACTATTTCGGAATTATTACAAAAAAAATACTTGATGAAAAGATTATTGCGGATAAACAGGACGATCACTGGTTTAAAAACGGTATAAAATCCTATCTGGAAATCCAATACCTGAAAAGGTTTTACAGTAATGCTTTATTGCTCGGCAGACTTCCGGAGGTAAAAATTTTTGGTATTAAGCCTTTAAAACTTTTCCATGCTTCTGAAGTAAAGCTTTTAGATCGTTACGGCTTAGCCTATCAGTATATCATGTCTCAGAATCTTGACCAGAAAATTGATGAAAAGTTTACCGCTTTAAGCAACTTTAATGATATGGCGATCAGCAGCTTTGAAACCGGAACGCTTTTCAATTATACTGCTGATAAAATGGGTACCGAAAACTTCGAACTGCTTCTCAAACAATATATTGATAAAAATATCCATCAACAAGTTAAGCCCAGAGACTTTCTTGAGGAACTGACCCTGAAAGATCACTCGGCCAGCTATCTTTCTGGTTTCCTTAATCAGAAAAACAGGGTAAATTTTAAATTTAGAAAATTCAGAAAAGAAGGCGATTCTCTCACTGTTAAAATATATAAGAATACAGACCTTGCCATTCCTGTAAAGCTGGAATCTCAAACCAAAAGCGAGGAAAAACAGAGCTACTGGACTGAAACAAAAGAGGGAGAAAGAAGAATGACTGTTTCCATCCCCGCACTGGATACTTATAAAATCACCCTCAATGATGATTATATCTTCCCTGAATCCAATTACAGAGACAATTTCTTATATACAAAAGGATTTTTCTCTAATATGAAAAAAATTAAAATCAAGCTTATTAAAGACATTCCCAATCCTGAGTTTAATGAAATTTATTTAAACCCAAGAGTACGTTTTAATAATACTTATGATAAATTCCTGTTTGGAATTAACTTCAAAAATCAATCGTTTTTTGATCAGAAATTCCTATATTCTGTTACCCCCATGTATAGTTCCGGAACAGGAAAACTTACGGGCTCGGGTACAGTTTCTTATTCTTTCTTACCCGCTGAAAGTATCATCAGAAGTTTGACATTTGGCGTTAACGGTTCTTATTTTCATTATGATTATGATCTTGCCTATAGAAAAGCATCCGTTTTTTCCAATATCAACTTCAGGAAAAACCCCAGAAGTACCGTAAGCAGAGGAATTGCTGTTTCCTACAATTTTCTTGAAAGAGATTTAAGCCCTGCCATGATTGCCAGAAAAGATTATGACAAATACAATCTCTGGAGCATTGGATATGGATATACAGACAACCAGATGATCCATGAAAAAAGTCTGAGTGTAAGTACCCAGATGATGGAGGATTTTAATAAAGTGACTGCAGAAGGGTTCTACCGGTGGGAGTTTGCCCCAAAACAGAAGCTGAGCTTAAGATTATTTGCCGGATATTTTTTGAGAAACGAAACAAGAAATAACACCTTTAATTATGGTATTTCAAGGG